>NZ_JBFAMU010000280.1:0-6434 GCF_040656655.1 Micromonospora sp. NPDC049799 | reverse complement strand
GGCGGGGCGACGACGCGACCGTCGACGCGCTGGCCGCCCTGGAGCTGCGCCAACTCGGCCTGCGCGACGGCCGCTGACCTCGGTCAGCACCGCCCCCCAGCGCCCCCGACCGCCTCGGCCCCCGCGATCTTGCACTTTAGGTCGCCGATATGCGTGCTTAGAGGCTAAATGTCCCGGCAGGAAGTGCAAGATCGCGTATCGGTGTACGTGGCGTTGACGACACGTGGGGCGGGCCGGCCCGACACGGGCCCGGTGGCGGATCGCTAAGGTCGTCCGGTGTTCTATTTCCTGGTCGTCATCGCCGTCCTGCTGCTCGGCTACGCCGCCTTTCTCCTCACGTTCGTCCGGCGGGGGCGGAAGATCCCGCCGGCGGCGTACCTCGGACTGGCCGTGCTCAACGGGCTGATCCTTGCGGCGGTGCTGGCCTGGGCCGTCTCCCGCTGACCCGGTAGCGGGAGATTGGGGTACGACGTGCCCCGGAGGACCCGTCGTACCCGATGGCCCCGCAGACCTCAGGCGGGCGGTGGAATGCGGCGGCGGACGTCGGTGGCGTCGGACGGGCCGGGCGACCAGCGGGCGACCCAGGGCAGGTCGGCCGGCGGCGTGATCACGCCTTCCTCCAGCCCGGCGTAGCGGCCGGCGAGGATGCGTCGGGCGGCGGCCACGTCGACGGAGTCGGTGTTCTCCCAGAGGGCGGTGAAGAGCGCGTCCACCCGGACCCGGGCCTGCCGGCAGAACAGGTCGGCCAGCTCCACGTTCTCCGGGCGGGTGCCCCGTTCGGCGTGGGCCCGGACGCAGACCGCGGCCATCGCGAACAGCTCCGCGCCGATGTCCACCACGCGGCCGAGGAACGCCTGCTTCCGCTCCATCTTCCCCTGCCAGCGGGACATCGCGTAGAACGTCGACCGGGCCAGTTTGCGGGAGGCCCGCTCGACGTGGCGAAGGTGGCCGGCGAGGGGACCGTACCCGGCGTACGCGCCCGGGGCCTGTCCCTTGCCGACGGCCAGGGTCGGCAGCCACTTCGCGTAGAACGCGCCGGCGCGGGCCCCCGCCTTCGCCTTGCGGCCGAGGCCGGCGTCCGGGTCGATGATGTCCCCCGCGACCGAGAGGTGCGCATCGACCGCCTCCCGGGCGATGAGCAGGTGCATGATCTCGGTCGAACCCTCGAAGATCCGGTTGATCCGCAGGTCCCGGAGGAGCTGCTCGACGGCGGCCGGACGCTCGCCCCGGGCGGCCAGGGAGTCCGCGGTCTCGTAGCCGCGGCCGCCCCGGATCTGGATCAGCTCGTCGGCGATCCGCCAGGCCATCTCGCTCGCGTACAGCTTGACCAGGGCGGCCTCGATGCGGATGTCGTTGTGGTCGTCGTCGGCCAGCAGGCAACAGAGGTCGAGCATGGTCTCCATGCCGTACGTGGTGGCGGCGATGAAGGACAGCTTCTGCGCCACCGCCTCGTGCTCGCCCACCGGACGGCCCCACTGGACCCGGTCGGCGGCCCACTCGCGGGCCACGTTCAGCGCCCACTTGCCGGCGCCGACGCACATCGCGGGCAGTGACAGCCGGCCGGTGTTGAGGGTGGTCAGGGCGATCTTCAGGCCCTTGCCCTCGCCACCGATGACGTTCTCGGCCGGTACGAAGACGTCGTGGAAGCGGGTGAGGCTGTTCTCCAGGCCCCGCAGGCCGACGAAGGCGTTGCGGCGTTCGACCGTGATGCCCTCGGAGTCGCCCTCGACCACGAACGCGGTGATCCCGCCCCGTCGACCCTCGGCGGCCGGGACCCGGGCCATCACCACCAGCAGGGTCGCCACCGTGCCGTTGGTGGCCCAGAGCTTGACCCCGTTGAGGCGGTAGCCGGTGCCGTCCGGGGTCGGTTCGGCGGTGGTGGCGAGCCGTGCCGGGTCGGAGCCCACGTCCGGCTCGGTGAGCAGGAAGGCCGAGACCTCACCGGCGGCGAGCCGGGGCAGGAAGCGCTGCTTCTGCTCGGCGGTGCCGAACATCTTCAGCGGCTGCGGCACGCCGATGGACTGGTGGGCGGAGAGCAGTGCGCCGATGGCCGGGCTGATGGAGCCGGCCAGCATCAGCGCCCGGCAGTAGTGCAGGTTGCTCAGCCCGAGCCCGCCGTAGCTGCGGTCGATCTTCATGCCGAAGGCGCCGAGCCGACCCAGGCCCTGGAAGACCTCGTCCGGGATGGACGCGTCCCGCTCGATCGCCGCACCGTCCACCTCGGAGTCGAGGAACTCGCGGAACCGGCCGAGGAACTCGTCGGCCCGGCTGACGTCCGCCGGGTCGGGGCGGGGCCACGGCTCGATGAGATCGAGGCGGAACCGGCCGAGGAAGAGTTCCTTGCCGAAGCTCGGACGGTCCCAGGATGACTCCCGGGCCGCCTCGGCCACCTGGCGGGCCTCCTTCTCGGAGACCTGACCGGCCTCTTTCGGCAGTGGCCCGGCCCCGCCGGCGGCGTCCACCCGGTCGGCGGTGGGTCGGTCCGGGCCGGAGCCGTCCGGCGCGGGTCGGCTGTTCTGCGTGGTTGTCACGGCTGCCCCCTCGAACCTCGGTCCGGCTGCGTCGACGTACGCGACACAGAAAACGCTACCCCCGGGTGTTACCCAGGGGTAGCGTTCCGTAAAGATCGAGTTCTGTCGGTTTTCCGGGCCCGGTCAGTCCCGGTAACCGGTCGGCGGGTTGTCGTCCTCGTCGTCGACGTCGTCCTCACCCCAGTTGCGCCGGACGAACGGCAGGACCACCCAGAAGGTGAGGAACCAGATCGCGGTGAGCCCGCTCAGCACGAAGGCGATCGGCCGGTCGAGCACGAAGTCCGTGATCAGCAGGACCGCCGACACCATCGAGATCAGCATGAAGGCGAGCCCGCCACTGGCCATCCGGTGCGCGAACCGGACCATCTCCGGCTTGCGGCCCTGCCGGAACAGCGCCCGGTGGAAGGCGACCGGCGAGATGATCAATGCGGTGGCGGCCGCCGCGGCGAGCAGCGCGACAATGTAGACGTCCTTCTGGAAGCCCGTCGTCCGGGTGAAGCCGTTGCTGAACGGCAGGGTGAGCAGGAAGGCGAAGAGGATCTGGACGCCCGTCTGGGCGACCCGCAACTCCTGAAGCAGATCGGCGAAGTTTCGCTGCCAGCGCTGCTTCTCGGTTTCCTTCGACACGCACACCTCCGGTCAGACGGTACTGCCGGTGGGGTGCGCCCACCGGCAGCATCGCTGATGCCCGATCGCGCTGATCGCGAAACCGGCTCAGGAGCCGCGGCGGATCCGGCCCGCGTACCGGGCCTCCAGGGCGTTGTTGTGCTCGTCGCCGCCCGCGATGTTGGCCGACAGGTAGACCGGGGGCCGCTCCCCCGCCGCCAGCAGCCGGGCCACCACCTCGACCGTCAACTGCTGGGCCAGCAGCGCCGCCGTGATCGAGGAGACCGCGCCGACCGCGCCGCCGCCCGGCAGTGGAAGGGTGGCGTCCCCGTACGGGGCGCCGTTGTCGAGCACGACGTCGGCGAAGTCGGCGAGCTTGCGCCCGGACGGGTGGCGGGAGGTCATCCGGCCGGAGTGCTCCGTCGAGGTGATGACGATCAGCCGGTGCCCCCTCTCGCGCACCAGGGCGGCGAACTCGACCATCGCCCCGTTGACCCCCGAGTTGGAGGCGAGCACGAACACGTCCTGCGGGCGGACCGGGGCCAGCTCGTACAGGCGGTGCGCCACCGACGGGTCCCGTTCCAGCATCGGCCCGAGCAGCTCCGGCGACCCGCCGCCGAGCAGCACCAGGTCGCGCAGGGCGATCCGGTTGGTCGGCACCAGCCCGCCGGCCCGGCCGGCGATCTCCATGGCGAGCGCCTCGGAGTGTCCGGTGCCGAAGGCGTGCACGACACCGTCGGCGCGGACCGCCTCGGCGACGAGGTCCGCCGCCCGCCCCACCGCCGCACGCTGGCTCTCGGCCACCCGGTGCATCGTCGCCGTCACCACCGCCAGGTAGTCGTCACCGCTCAGCGTCACGCTTCCTCCGTCCATCCGTGTTCTCGTTGCGCACCGCCGGCCGGACCGATCCGGCCGGCGGTCAGGCCAGACCGCGTACGCGGGCCAGGATCGCCTCGGCCAGCGGCGCGGGAGCCTCGTCGGGGATCCAGTGGCTCACCCGGGGCAGCGTGACGAATCGGTAGTCGCCGGTCACCTGGTCGGCGCACGCCTCCGCGGCGGTCCGCCCCACCGCGATGTCCCGGTCGCTCCAGACGTAGGTGGTCGGCACCGACACCGGGCCGGTGGCCGCCATCGTGGAGCGGGACATCGCCCGGTACCAGTTCAGCGCCGCGGTGAGGGCGCCCGGCTCGCGCATCGGGTCGGCGTACGCGGCCACCCGCCGGTCGTCACCGACGCCGTGCAGCAACCGCCGCAGGCCGGTGGCGTTGAGCGCCAGCAGCGCCTTCTCCGCCCTGCCGGGCTGGCGGAACAGCATGATGTACGCCGAGCGCGCCTTCTGCTGCGGGTCCTTCGCCAGCGCGTGGGCGAAGGCCGCGGGGTGGGGCACGGACACCGCCGTCAGGGTGCGGACCCGGTCGGGGTGCCGGGCGGCGAGGTCCCAGCCGACCACGGCGCCCCAGTCGTGGCCCACCACGTGCGCCGCCTCGACGCCGAGGGCGTCCAGCACGGCCACCGCGTCGGCGGTCAGCTCCGGCATCGCGTACGCCTCGACGGCCTCCGGCCGGGCGCCCGGCGAGTAGCCGCGCTGGTCCAGCGCGTACGTGCGCAGGCCGGCAGCGTGCAGGGCGGGCACCACCTCGTCCCACTCGCCACCGTGCTGCGGGAAGCCGTGCAGCAGGAGCACGGGCGTGCCGTCCTCCGGCCCACCGGCGCGTAGGTCGAAGGTCAGCCCTCGGGCCTCGATCCGCATGATCGGCAGCCTACCCAGGCACGGTGGCCGTCACTCGTACTGGCGCTTGGGGGTGGGCACCTGCTTCCACGACTCCACGTCGAGGTACGGGATCTCCGCGTCGTTGACCGGGTCCGCGGCGACCCGGTCGCTGTAGCGGCCGGTCACCTCGACCCAGGTGTCGTCGGCGAGACCGGCGGGCACGTTGCCGGTCAGGCCGAGCTTGACCGGCCGCCCGTCGGCGGCGCAGCAGGAGAGCACGATCCGGGCGAGGATCGGCTGCCCGTCCGGGCCCTTCGCGACGAAGCCGGTGATCAGCACCCGCCGGTCGCCGATGGACGTTCCCTTGTCGAACAGGGCCCGGGAGGCGTAGTCGAGCACTCCCACCCGGACCGGGTCGCCCTCGGGCAGGGGCGGGTAGTCCGAGGGTTGCTGCTGGCTGGACAGGGCGGTGCCGGCCTGGCCGGCCGCGTACGACCCGAGGGCCGGCGGGGCGACCAGCAGCAGGCCGAGCACGGGCAGGATCAGCAGCCAGCCGACCCGCGGCTCGTGGTGGCCGTGCCCGTCGTCGTGTCCGTGCCCGTCGTGCCCGGGCGCGTCGTGCCCTTCGAGGCCGGGGCCGTCGGGTGCGCCGCCGGCCGGGACCGGCGCGGGGCGGGCGGGTCGCAGCTCGTACCAGAGGGTCATGATCGCGGCCACGACCAGGAGGATCCCGGCGGCGACCAGGAAGGGACGCAGCCCCTCCTTGACGTAGTTCAGGTAGAGGTCGGTGAGGCTGGCGCGGATCACCGCGCCGCCGAGCAGCAGCAGGACGACGGCCTGCGCCTGCCGGTTCACAGCAGCACCGCCCCGGCCCCGACGGCGACCAGGACGGCCACCACGAAGGTGGTCGGCGCGAACCGGGACGCGAACCGCCGGCCGAAGACGCCGGTCTGCATCGAGATCAGTTTCAGGTCGACCATCGGTCCCACCACCAGGAAGACGAGCCGGGACGTGAGCGAGAACTGCGACAGCGAGGCCGCGACGAAGGCGTCCGCCTCCGAGCAGATGGAGAGCAGCACGGCGAGGACGGCGAGGGCCAGCACCGACAGCACCGGGTTGTCGGCGAGGGTCTGCAACCACCGCTCGGGCACCAGCACGTTGATGGTGGCGGCGGCCATCGCGCCCACGACGAGGAAGCCGCCGGCGTGGGTGACGTCGTGCCGGACCGCCGCCCAGAACGCCAGGCCGCGCGAACCGCTCTCCAGCTCCGGTCGGCGGGGCAGCCGGATCCAGTCGGCGCGGCCCAGGCGGAGCCAGAGCCAACCCATGATCATGGCCACGATCAGGCTGGCCACCGCGCGGCCGACGACCATCTCCGGGTTGTTCGGGAAGGCCACCGCGGTGGCGGCGAGCACGATGGGGTTGATCGCCGGCGCGGCGAGCAGGAAGGCCAGCGCGGCGGCCGGGGTGACCCCGCGCCGGATCAGCGAGCCGGCGATCGGCACCGAGCCGCACTCGCAGCCGGGCAGGACCACGCGCCGAACCGCATCCAGGTCTCCACCGACAGGTTCAGCATCAGATAGAAA
>NZ_JBFAMU010000279.1:0-6435 GCF_040656655.1 Micromonospora sp. NPDC049799 | reverse complement strand
CCACGCCGATGCTCGCCGACGAGCCGGTGCACCCCGACTGCGTCGCCGCCGTGGACCGGGCCGCGGCGCTGCTCACCGCCGCCGGCCACGAGGTGGTCGAGGTGGCGTCGCCGCTGGGGCCGGCGTCGTGGCCGCTGTTCGAGCTCGTCTGGTACGTGCTGGCGCTCGCCCCCGTGCCGCTGGAGCGGGAGAGTGACCTGCTGCCGCTGACGCGGTACCTGCGGGCCCGCGGTGCGGAGATCTCCGCCGGCACCCTCACCGCCACCCTGGGCGAACTCCAGGCGCAGGTACGCCTCGGCGCCCGCCGTACCGCCGACTGCGACCTGCTGCTCTGCCCCACCCTGGCCGCGCCGCAGGCGCCCGTCGGCTGGTTCACCTCCGGTGGCGACCCGGCGGAGGATTTCGACCGGCAGCGGCGCTTCTCTCCGTACTGTGCCATCTTCAACGTGACGGGTGATCCGTCCGTTTCCCTGCCGGTCGGTGTCACCGCCGAGGGTCTGCCCGTGGGAGTGTTGCTCAGCGGCCGGTACGGCGACGACGCGAGGTTGGTCGCCACCGCTGCGCAACTGGAGTACGCCAGTGGCGGATGGGATCGCCACCCCGCAATCTGGCGGGCCGTCGGCTCCGCTAACGTGAATGGCAGCGGAGTCGGGAGGTCGGAGCGATGAGCGTCCACCCGGCCCGCTCGCCGAAAATCTCTTCTTCCGCCTGGGGGCGTTGGGATTGTCTGTAACCGAGACGTTGCTGGTCTTCGTCGGCATCCCGGCGGCCGCGGTGCTGGTGATCGCCGGCCTGGCGTACGCCGGTAGCCGCGGCGGTGGTGGTGGCGGCGCCAAGCGCTACCGCCCGGGCCGGCCCTTCGACTTCACTCCGGTCTGGTTCCTGGGCCGGCCGGAGCAGCTGGCCGACTCGGCCGGCACCGCGCTGGCAGCGGGCGCGCAGGCGCCGGCGCTGACCAGCCGCAAGCAGGAGCAGGCCGGCGTCCAGGCGCCGGCCGGTGGAACCGGAGGCGCAAGTGACCGTTGGTGAGATGCGGCCCCAGTCGGGGACGGACACCCCGCCCGACGTGCTGGACGGGCCGTTCTCGACCCGCCAGCTGCTGCGCATCGACGAGGCTCTGCGTCAGGCCGACCAGGGCACCGGGCTGGTCTTCTCGGTCTTCGTCGGCGGCCTCGACGAGCCCGTCCGGGAGCACGCCGAGCGGCTGCACCGCCAGCTCGCCGAGCCCGACAAGTCCGTCCTGATCGCCGTGTCGCCCAACCAGCGTCAGCTGGAGATCGTCACCGGCCGGCACGCGCGCAAGCGCATCCCCGACACGTACGCCCGGCTCGCCGCGCTCTCCATGGTGGCGGCCTTCGGCGGTGGCGACCTGGCCGGGGGCATCATCAACGGCCTCGACCAGCTCGCCAGCCACGCCGGTAAGGGCTGAGCGCGCCCTACCTACGACGAAGCCCGGCCCGCGTGATCGCGGGCCGGGCTTCGGTACGTCCGTGGTCTGCTCTCAGCGGGGCCAGGCGCTCGGGTCCAGCCGCATCGGCCACGGCTCCTCCACCTGAACCGGGTCGTCCGGCCCGACCGTGCCGAGCAGGTTGTAGTGCACGCCCTTGACCAGCTCGTAGCGGTACACCACCGGTCCGAAGTCGCCGCGCTCCACCCGCCAGTAGGCGGGGATGCCGGCCTCCGCGTAGAGGGCGGGCTTGGTGAACCGGTCGTGCCGGCGGCTGTTCGGGGACTCGACCTCGACGACCAGTGCCACATCCGCTGCTTCGATCCACATGCCGTCCGCAGGGGGCGCCTGGGGCCGGCGTGGGACGTGCCCACACCGGCCCCGGCCGCGTACTTCTGCTCAGGCGCTCTGCGTGTCCTTCGCGCGGGCGGCGAGGGCGCGGACGACGCCGTCGCGGCCCTCGGCGACCAGCCGGCGCAGCGGCGCCGGGTGGCCCTCGCCGGCCAGCCACGCGTCGGTCGCCGCCACCGTCTCGTCTTCCACCAGGTATGCCGGGTACGCCAGCTGGGTGAACTCCTGCGCCGGCTCGCTGTCCCGGCTGGCCCAGACCTGGGCGACGGTGGCGAAGTACCGGTCCCGGTAGGGGGCGACCAGCGCGACCTGGGCCGGGTGGGCGAAGCCCTGGAGCAGCGCCCGGTGCCGCCAGTTCGGCAGCGCGTCCGGCCCGGTCAGCTCGGCCCAGACCGCGGCCTTGTTCTCCGGCGTCGGCACCAGCGCGTGGGCGTACGCGGCCTCCCGCTCGCCGCTGGCCGTACGGTCACCGGCCAGCTCGGCCTCGATGTCGGCCGGACCGGCCGCACCGTTGGCGACCAGCGACTGGAGGACCGTCCAGCGCAGTTCGGTGTCGACGGTCAGTCCCGCCGGCACCTCGCCGCCGTTCAGCCAACCGCGCAGGACCGCCAGGTCCTCCGGCGAGCGGGCCGCCGAGGCGTACGCGCGGGCCCAGGCGATCTGGAAGCCGCTGCCCGGCTCGGCGGCGGCCAGTGCGGTCTTCGCGGTGCGGGCCAGCTCCGCCCAGCCGGTCGGCGCCCAGGCCGGGTCGGCGTAGAAGACGAGCGTGCTGGTCGCCTGCCGCAGGGTGGCGGTGACCAGGTTGATGTCGGTCTCGGCGGGCAGCCCGGCCAGCACCAGCGCCACGTAGTCCCGCGCGGCCAGCTCGGCGTCGCGGATCATGTCCCAGGCGGCGGTCCAGCACAGCGCCCGGGCGAGCGACGACTCGAGACCGGCGATGTGCTGCACCACCGTGGCCATCGACCGCTCGTCCAGGCGCAGCTTGGCGTACGTGAGGTCGTCGTCGTTGAGCAGCAGCACGTCGGCCGCCCGCACCCCGGTCAGCTCGGCCAGCTCGGTCCGCTCGCCGGCCACGTCGACCTCGTGCCGCTCCCGGCGGACCAGCCGGCCGTCGGTCAGGTCGTACAGGCCCACGCCGATGCGGTGCGTCCGCAGCGTCGGGTGCCCGGCCGGCGCGTCCTGCCGGACCACGACCCGCTCGTAGGTGCCGTCCGCGCCGATCGTCACCTCCGGGCGCAGCGTGTTGACCTGCGCGGTCTCCAGCCACTGGGCGGCGAACTTGCGCAGCTCCCGGCCGGAGGCGGCCTCCAGCTCGGAGAGCAGGTCGTCGAAGGTGGCGTTGCCCCAGGCGTGCTTGCCGAAGTACGCCCGCAGCCCGGCCAGGAACGGCTCCTCGCCCACGTACGCGACGAGCTGCTTGAGCACGCTCGCGCCCTTGGCGTAGGTGATGCCGTCGAAGTTGACCTCGACCGCCTCCAGGTCCGGCATCTCGCAGTACACCGGGTGGGTGGAGGAGAGCTGGTCCTGCCGGTAGCCCCAGTTCTTCCGGATCGACAGGAAGGTCGTCCACGCGTCGCCGAACCGGGTGGCGTGGGTGTTGCACCAGTGGCTGGCCCACTCGGCGAACGACTCGTTCAGCCACAGGTCGTTCCACCAGCGCATGGTGACCAGGTCACCGAACCACATGTGCGCCAGCTCGTGCAGGATCGTGTTGGCCCGCTGCTCGTACTCGAAGTCGGTGACCTGGGAGCGGAAGATGTAGTGCGACTCGGCGTGCGTGACGCAGCCGAAGTTCTCCATCGCGCCGGCGTTGAAGTCGGGCACCCAGAGCTGGTCGTACTTCGGCAGCGGGTAGCGCACGCCGAACTTCTCGTGGAAGAAGTCGAAGCCCTGCTTGGTGATCAGGAACAGGTCGTCGGAGTCCAGGTGCTGCGCCATCGAGGCCCGGCAGAACACGCCCAGGTCGATGCCGTCGTGGCTGTCCCGCACCTGGTGGTACGGCCCGGCGCAGAGCGCCGTGATGTAGGTGCTCATCCGCGCCGACTCGGCGAAGTGGACGGTCTTGAGGTCCTCGCCCGCCGCCTCCTCGCGCTCCGCCGGCATGTTGGAGACGACCGTCCAGTGCGCCGGCACGGTGGCGTGCCAGGTGTAGACGCTCTTGAGGTCGGGCTGGTCGAAGGCGGCGAACACCCGCTGCGCGTCGGCCGTCTCGAACTGGCTGTAGAGGTACGTCTCGCCGTCGACCGGGTCCACCGTGCGGTGCAGGCCCTGCCCGCTGTTCGAGTACGCGAAGTCCGCGTCCACCACCAGCGTGTTCTCGCCGGCCAGGCCGGGCAGGACGAGGCCCTTCTCCGCCGACCAGTCGCTGAGGTCCAGCGCGGTGCCGTTGAGCGTCGCCGACCGCACCGAGTCGGCCGCCACCTCGATGAAGGTGGTGGCTCCGGGCTCGGTGCACCGGAAGCGGACCTCGGTGGTCGACCGGAAGGTACGACCCGTGGCCGCCTGGACGGCGCTGGACAGGTCCAGACTGATGTCGTATCCGGTCACATCGAGGAGGCGGGCCCGTTCGGTCGCCTCGACCTGTGTCAGGTTGCGCACTCCCGGCACTGTTCGTCTCCATCCCATTCTCGCCGTACGCCGCCGCGGCGCCGTCCCCGACCGCTCGTGACGACCGGTGCGATCCGAGTCTTCCATGCACCCGGGCACCGCGGTGGGCCAGGTCACGCTCTCATTCCGGTACCCCTCGACCGCCGGTGGGGTGAAGATCGGTGCAGGCGCCGAAGAGCCGGCGCCACCCGTCGTGAAGGGACCCCACCGTGAGCGAGCGTGTCGCCGTGGACATGTGGTTCGACCCGATCTGCCCCTGGGCGTGGATCACCTCCCGCTGGCTGCTGGAGGTCGAACAGGTCCGGGACGTGGAGATCCGTTTCCACGTGATGAGCCTGTCGGTGCTCAACGAGGGCCGGGACCTCCCCGAGCAGTACCAGGAACTGATGCGCACCGGGTGGGGACCGGTCCGCGTCTGCATCGCCGTCGAGCAGCGGTACGGCTCGGACGCGGTCCGGAACCTCTACACCGCGCTCGGTACCCGTATCCACCTCGGGCAGGAGAAGCTGTCACCGGAGCTGTTCGCCGCCGCGCTGACCGACGTGGGGCTGGACCCGGCGCTGGCCGACGCGGCCGAGAGCGCGGGCTACGACGAGGCGCTGCGCGCCAGCCACGAGGCCGGCATGCGCCCGGTCGGCACCGACGTCGGCACGCCGGTCATCCACGCTCCGGGTCCGGACGGCACCCCGGTGGCGTTCTTCGGCCCGGTCATCACCCCCGCTCCCAGGGGCGAGGCGGCGGGTCGGCTGTGGGACGGCGTGCTGCTCGTGGCCGGCACGCCCGGCTTCTACGAGCTGAAGCGCTCCCGCGAACTCGGCCCCATCTTCGACTGAGGTGTAAGGAAGGGCCCCCTCTCAACGCCTGGCGTTGTAGAGGGGGCCCTTCTTAACAACCGCCCCACCGCGCGCCGCCCCCGTCACCGGGTGGCGGGGGGATTCGTTGGCCTCCATGTCCGCCGCAGCGACCCCGCAGGGCCGTACCCCGCAGCTTCGTGGAGGCATTCCCGATGGCCAAGCACCGTGTGTCCGGCGACGACCCGATCCGCGAGGAGGGGGTGACGGACAGCCCCGAGGCCGCGTACTGGTCGGTCGACGACTCCCGCTGGCCGGCGGTGCGCCCCGATCTCCCCGCGGACATGGCGGACCTGCTCGCCCCACCGATTGTGGTCGGCGTGGCCCGCGTACCGGCCGCCTTCCGGCTCACTCCGCCGGGCGCGAAGAAGGGGCCGGAGCGGCCGAGCGCCACGCCGGGCCGCCCGGTGGCGCCGACCCTGACCGCCGGCCGGCACCGCCGGACCCTCGACCGTCAGAGTTAAGAGGGGACCCCTCCTATGCAGAATGCGTCAAGAGGGGGCCCTTCCTTACACCTGGGCTCACCTGGTGGGCGGGGAGTGGGTCCGCGCCGGTCGGGGCGGCCGGCACCGGTAGCGTCCTCGTCATGACGGTCGTGCATCCGATCGCCCGGGCCTGGATCACCACTGGCGGCACCGGCGCGCAGAACTACGACGAGTTCGCCGACGACGCGGAGATCACCGCGATCATCGAGGCGAACCCGCACAGTGCCCTCGGCATCGAGATGCCGCACCGGGCGCCGGACAGCCTCGGGAAGTCCTTCCTCGACGCGCTGCCGGACGCGGTGTCGCGGCTCGCGGAGGCGAAGGCCGACGGCAGCTACACGCCCGCCGAGCAGGTGGTCGTGCTGTACCGGATCAGCGCGCCGGGTGAGGAGTCCGCGTACGGGCTCTTCGCCATGGTCGACACCGACCAGATCTCCACCCGGGCTGACGAGCCGGGGCTGGTCATCCGCAACGAGGACGTCTTCATCGCCAAGGTGCGGGAGCGGGTGGCGCTGGCCGAGGCGCTGGGCCACCTGCTCTCGCCCGTACTCCTGCTCCAGACCGGCCGCGGCGACGAGCTGCACGCCGCGCTGGCGGCGGCGACCGAGTCGGCGGGTGCGCCAGCCGCGACCGACACCGATCAGGCCGGGCGGACGCACGCCATCTGGCTGCTCGGCCCGGGGCCCGAGCAGGA
>NZ_JBFAMU010000278.1:0-6483 GCF_040656655.1 Micromonospora sp. NPDC049799 | reverse complement strand
TCGTACGGACCACCGGCTACCTGGCCGGCCCGAACGACGTCTACGTGTCCATGTCGCAGATCAAGAAGTACGGCCTGCGCCGCGGTGACGCGATCCGTCGGACCGCCACGGCGGCCGCGCTCACTTGATCAGTGCCGACATCTGCTCGCGGGCCTCGGTGAGCGCCTCTTTGGGCGAGGACCGGCCGATGAGGGCCGCCTGCACCTTCTCGGCCAGCACCTTCTCCATCTGCGAGAACTGCGGGTGGATCCAGAACGGGCCGGCGCTGGAGTTCGCCGCGATCTCCCGGCTGAAGGCGGCCGCGAAGGCGTTCTGCTGCACGTCGGAGGCGGCCAGGCCGGCCCTGGTGGTCGGCGGCAGGCCGGCCTTGGCGAACCACTCCGTGCTGTACGCCGGGTCGGTGGTGAGGGTCTTCGCGAACTGTGCCGCAGCGGCGCCGCCCTCGGCGTTCACAACCGCGATGACATGCCCCCAGGCCAGGTGACGGGGCTTGTCGCCGGCGGCGCGGACCGGACGGGCGAGCGGGCGGAGCTTGTCGCCGAGAGCGCTGTCGGTGGAGGACTTGGTCACGGCCGCCCGGCCGCTGATCGCGTCCTCGTAGAAGGCCGCCTTGCCCTGCGACATCAGGGCGCGGGCGTCGACCCGGTTGACGTCGGCGGCGATCAGCTTCTCGTCGTAGAGCTTCTTGTACCAGGTCAGGGCGGCGACGCTGCCCTCGTCGTCGACGACGATCCGCCCGCTGTCGACCACCGGCGAGCCGAAGGTCCACATCCAGGCGATGATGTCCTTGAGCTGGTCGACCTTGGTCATGGCGGCGTACGGCACGATCCCGCCGCCGAGTCCCTTCACCGCGCGCAGCGCCGCCTCGAACTCCTCGACGGTCCTGGGCGGGGCACTCACCCCGGCCCGGGTGAGGATCTCCTGGTTGCCGATCAGCCCGATGCCGGCCTGGGTCCACGGCAGGCCGACCTGCTTTCCGTCGACCCGACCGAGCGCTAGCGCGGCGTCGGTGTAGTCCTGGCCGGCGGCGACGCTGCCCAGGTCGGCCAGCTTGCCGGTGGCCGCGAGGGTGGCCAGCCAGGCCACGTCCAGTTGCATGGCGCCCTTGAGCTGACCGCCCTGCACCTGGAGCAGCAACTGGTTGAGGTAGTCGTTGTACGGGTACGACGGCGTCTGGATGGTGGTGCCGCCGTTCGCGCCGGTGTACCGGCTGATCAGGGCCGCGAGGGGTTCCTTGGTGACCGCCTCGTTCGCGGCCCAGGTGGTGAACGGGAACTGCTTGACGCCGTCGTCGCTGAGCCCGCCGGACGATTCCGTCGATCCGGACGGGGCGCATGCGGCGAGCGTCGGGCCGGCGACGGCGAGACCCACGCCGGCACCGAGAAGCTTGAGCAGGTTTCGGCGGGAGAGCTGGTCGGACATCTGCGTCTCCAGTTGTGGACGGGGTGGTGGGGGAAGGTCAGCCCTTGACGGCGCCGGCGGTGAGTCCGGCGACGAGATAGCGCTGCAGGACGGCGAAGCCGATCACGACCGGCAGCGAGACGACCAACGACGCGGCCATCAGCGCCGGCCACGCCGTCTCGACCTCGCCGAGGAACGTGTTCACCAGACCGGGCGGGAGCGTCTGCTTCTCCGGCCCGGCGAGGGTGAGGGCGAAGATGAAGTCGTTCCAGCCGCGGATGAAGGCGAAGAGGCCGGTGGCGACGAGTCCGGGCAGGGACACCGGCAGCAGGATCCGGTGGATGATGGCGCCCTGGCCGGCGCCGTCCACCTTGGCCGCCTCGATCAGCTCGTCGGGAATGGTGTCGAAGAATCCCTTGAGCATCCAGATGCACAGCGGCAGGGTGAACGTGGTGAAGGAGAGGATCAGCGCGAGGTACGAGTTGAGCAGCCCGACCTGGCTGAAGACCAGGTAGAGCGTGATCAGCAGGAGCGCCTGCGGGAACATCTGCGAGGCGAGGACGAGGTACATCAGCGAGCGCCGGCCGCGGTAGCGGAACTTGGCGAACGAGTAGGCGGTGTAGGCGGAGACGACGACCGTGAGCAGGGCGGTCAGCGTCGACACGATCAGGCTGTTGGCCAGGTAACGCAGCAGCACGGGGTTGTCCCACAGTGTGCTGAAGTTCTCGACGGTCAGCCGTTCCGGGAAGAGCCGGGGCGGGAACCGGAAGACGTCGGCGGTCGGGGTGAAGGCGGTGACCGCCACCCAGTAGACCGGCCCGAAGGCGAAGACACCGAGAACGGCGACGGTGACGATGGCGCCCCAGGACGGCGGGCGGCCTCGGCGTCGTCGGGGTGCGGGGGCGGCCTCGGGCGCCGTCGAGGTGGCGTCCGGCGGTGCGGCTGTCATCGTCATGCCTGCTCACCCCGTTCGCTGATCCGGACGTAGACCACGACCAGGGCCATGATCAGCACGAGCCAGAGTGCGCCGAGCGCGCTGGCCTTGCCGAGGTCGAACCCCTTGAACGCGGTGTCGTAGACCGCGACCGCGAAGGTCGTGGTGGAGCCGGCGGGGCCACCGCCGGTGAGCACGTAGATCATGTCGAAGTGCTGGAGGTTCCAGATCACTTCCAGGAGTACGACGATGCCGAGGATCCCCCGCAGGTGCGGGAGCGTCACGTGCCGGAACCGGGCGACCGGTCCGGCGCCGTCGAGGCTCGCCGCCTCGGTCAGCGTGGCCGGGATGGTCTGCAGGCCGGCGAGGAGCATCACCATGATCCAGGGGAAGCTGGCCCACGTCTTGGCGATGATGATCGCCGCCATGGCGGTGCCCGGGTCGCCGAGCCAGGTGATCGGGTCGTCCACCACACCCAGCCCGACCAGGATGCCGTTGAGCAGGCCGTAGTTGGCGTTGAAGATCCAGAGCCAGACGAAGGAGACGACCACACCGGGAATCACCCAGGGAAACAGGAAGAGCCCGCGCAGCACGGACCGTCCCCGGATACGGCTGTTCAACGCCAACGCGAGGGCGAAGCCGACCACCACCGGCGCGACGGTCGAGCCGATCGTGTAGACGATCGTGTTCCGCATGATCGACCAGAACTCGCCGTCGAGGACCGCGCGGAAGTTGTCCAGCCCGACGAACGTGCGACCCGGAACGACCAGGCTCTGCGCGAAGACGCTGGTGGTGAGCGCGCCGATCAGTGGGTACAGCACCACCGCACCGAACAGCGCGAGCGCCGGGAGGGTGAGCAGCAGTCCGAACGCGCCGTCGGAGAGACCACGGCGTGCGGGGGCGGTCGGCGTGGTCATGCCGGCATCCCGAGGGGGTCGGCGGCGAGGTGGGCCGGCCCGACGTAGCCCAGCCCGATGCTGATCGAATCCGCCGCCTCGATCACGGCGCGGGCCAGGGCTGCCTCGCGGGTGCCGAGGTCGATCGCCGAGAGCGGCCCGGAGACCGACAGGGCCGCCACCACCGCGCCCGAGGAGTCCCGGATCGGCGCCGCGACGCAGGCCCGTCCCAGCGCCAACTCCTCGACCTCGGTGGCGTAGCCCCGGGCCAGCGACCGGGTGATCTCCTCATCGAGCCGGTCGTGGCTGGTCACCGTGCGCGGGGTGTACCCGGTGAGGACGGCTTCCGGTAGCAGGTCCCGGCGCTCGGCGGGGGTCAGGCCGCACAGCAGCGACTTGCCCAGCCCGGTGGCGTGCAACGGGTTGCGCTGTCCGGACAGGACGAACGCCCGGGGCGACTGGCGCCCCTCGAAGTTGAGCAGGTAGAAGAGGCGGTCGTCCCGGCGGACCGCGACGTTCGCGCCGAGGCCGAGTTCACCGGCGAGGTTCTGCGCGATCTGCCGGGCCTCCCGGTGCACGGGGTGGGCGTTGAGCACCGCGCCGCCCAGCGTGACGAGGTCGAGGCCCAGGCGGTAGAGGCCGCTGACCGGGTCCCGGTCCACGAACCCGGCGACCTCCAGTGTCGCGAGCAGCCGCGATGCCGTGGACACGCCCAGGCCGGCCGCCTTGGCCACGTCGGAGACCCGCAGCTCGGACCGCCCGGCGGTGAAGGCGCGCAGGACCGAGAAGGCCCGCTCGACACTCTGATTGCTTCCCGTTTCCGCTGCCATCTGGTGGCCCCTCTGGAAATTGCTTGCGTGATACGGCAAGGTATCCCGCATGCTGCAAGCGGTCAACCGTCTGTCGGGAGTGGCTTGTGAAGATTGAGCGGGTGCAGACCTGGGTGCTCAAGCTGCGGCCACCCGAGGCCTACCTCGGGCAGCGGCCCGACCCCGGCGGGGACGACGGGTACTACCTGCGCCCGCCCTGGCGCAGCCTCTACTCGGACCGGTTCGAGACGATGCTGGTCCGGATCACCGCCGACGACGGCCGGTACGGCTGGGGCGAGGCCCTGGCGCCGGTCGGCCCGGAGATCCCCCGCGCGGTGGTGGACCGCCTGTTGGCGCCGGTGCTGGTCGGCACCGACCCCCGTCGGGTACGTCCGCTGTGGAGCCGGCTGACCGGGCTGATGCGCGAACGCGGTCACCTGGTCGGCCACCAGGCCGACGCGCTCGCCGCCGTCGACACCGCACTGTGGGACCTGGCCGGCAAGGCCCATGGCGCCCCGGTGCACGCCCTGCTCGGCGGCGCCTTCCGGGACCGCGTGCCCACCTACGTGTCGGGCCTGCCCCGCTCGACCGACTCCGACCGCGCCGCGCTCGCCGCGCGGTGGGTCGGTCAGGGCGTACGAGCCGTCAAGCTCCACCTCGGCCGGGGGGTCGACGTGGACCTCGCCACTTACGACGCGGTCGCCGCCGTCCACCCGGAGCTGACGGTGGCCGTCGACGCCCACTGGGCGTACGACCTGGCCGACGCCCTGCGCCTGGGCCGGGCCCTGGACGAGCGGCGGGCCTGGTTCCTGGAGGCGCCGCTGGTCCCCGAGGACGTCGAGGGACACCGAGAGCTGGCCGGGGCCCTCACCACGCCCGTCGCGGTCGGTGAGGCACTGCGCAACCGGTACGAGTTCCGCAGCTGGCTGGCGGCCCGCGCCGTCGACCTGTGCCAACCCGACGTGGCCCGCACGGGCATCACCGAGGCCATGGCGATCGCCGAGCTGGCCGCCGCGCACCACGTACCGGTCGCGCCGCACCACTCGGTCGGCCTCGGCGTGGCGGTGGCCGCCGGGCTGCACGTCGCCGCGGCGGTCGAGGCGATGCCCGCCTTCGAGTACCAGCCCGCGACGATGGCCGTGGCCGACACCATCCTGACCGCTCCCCTCGCCGGCGGCCCCGTCTCCTTCGCACTTCCCGACGCGCCCGGCCTGGGCGTCGACGTCGACCTGGCAACCCTGATGGAGGACTCATGACCCGCTCCGCCGACGTACACGGTCTCATCCCGGTGCTCGCCACCCCGTTCCGCGGCGACGGGGAGCTGGACCTGGACTCGTTGGCCCGGCTCGTCGACTTCCAACTGTCCGCGGGCGTCGACGGGGTCGCCGTGTTCGGCTTCGCCAGTGAGGGTTTCGCCCTGACCGCGCGGGAACGCGCCGCGATCCTCCGGGTGGTGACCGCGCGGGTCGGGCCGCACGTGCCGGTGGTGGCCGGGGTCGGCGCGACCGGCACCAGGGAGGCGGTCGAGCAGGCCGCCGCGGCGGCCGAGGCCGGCGCCAGCGTGGCCATGCTCATCCCGCCGCACATGGTCAAGCCGAGCCCGACCCAGATCGTCGACTTCTACGGAACGGTGGCCGGCGAGGGCGGCCTCCCGGTCATGGTGCAGGACGCCCCGGCCTCGACCGGGGTCACCATGCCGGTGCCCCTCATCGCCGAACTGTCCAAGCTGACCGGAGTCACCTCGGTCAAGGTCGAGACCCAGCCCACCGCTCCGAAGCTGGGCGCGGTGGTCGCCGCCGTGGCCCCGGACTGCCTGGTTCTCGGCGGTCAGAACGCCCTGTTCCTCCTCGAGGAGTACGCCCGCGGCGCCGCCGGGACGATGCCCGCCTGCGAGTTCCCCGACCTGCTGCGGACCGTGCTCGACGCGCCCGATCCAGTTGCCGCCCGGGCCGCCTTCAACCGGGCGCTCCCCCTGATCCGCTTCGGGCTCCAGCCCGGCATCGCCTGGTCGATCCACAAGCATGTGCTGGTCCGCCGGGGCGTGATCGACACCGCCACGGTACGGCCGCCCGCTGTGGACGCCGACCCGGCGACCCTCGCCACGCTCGATGCGATCCTCGCCGACCTGGACCTGGCATGACCGGGCAGGCCCGGCCGGGTGCCGGCCGGGTGACCCGATGAGTGGCCGCGGCGTGCTGGTCGTCGGCGCCAGCTCCCCCATCGGCGCGTCGATCGGCCGGGCCTTCCAGGCCGGCGGCGACATCACCGTCGGCGTCGCCCTCGAACCGGTCGAGGGGGGCGGGTACCACCACACGGCGGTCGTCGACTGCGCGACGGCAGCCGGCGCCGACACCGCCGTACGGGCCGCGATCACCGCCGCCGGACGGCTCGACGTGGTGGTGCTCGCCGCCGCCGCGATGCCGGTCGGTTCCGTCACCGCGAC
>NZ_JBFAMU010000277.1:0-6505 GCF_040656655.1 Micromonospora sp. NPDC049799 | reverse complement strand
CTGCACGCGGCGCTGCCGCCGGGCGGGGAGCTGCTGCTACCGGTTCTCCGGGACGACCTGGACCGAGTCGTCGGGGTTGCTGGTGCAGACCCCGGTCTCGGGCAGGTCGAGCTGGACCTCGCGCGCCGCCTGCCAGTCGCCGGCGAGAGCGGCGACGACGGAACGGACCTGCTCGTAGCCGGTGGCCATGAGGAACGTCGGCGCCCGGCCGTAGCTCTTCATGCCGACGGCGTAGTAGCCGGTCTCCGGATGGGCGAGCTCGTCCACGCCGTGTGGGGGCACGGTGCCGCAGGAGTGCTCGTTCGGGTCGATCAGCGGCGCCAGGGCGCGGGTGGCTCCCATGACGGGGTCCAGGTCCAGGCGCAGCTCGGCGGCGATGGAGTGGTCCGGACGGAAGCCGGTGGCCGCGACGACGCGGTCCACGGTGATCGACTCCTCGCCACCGTCGGCATGCCGGACGACCACGCTCACGCGGTCACCGACCGGCGCGAGGGCCTGCACCGCGAAGCCCGTGAGCAGCCGGATCCGTCCAGCGTCGACGTGGGCGCGCAGCCGCGAGCCGAGGGCGCCACGCGCCGGAAGGGCGTCGGCGTCGCCGCCGCCGTAGGTGCGCGACGGCGAAGTGGAGCGGATCGCCCAGGTCACCTCGGTGCCCGGCGTGGACTCGGCCAGCTCTGCCAGGGAGAGCAGGGTGTTGGCGGCGGAGTGTCCGGCGCCGACGACCAGGGTGTGCCGGCCGGCGAACCGGTGCCGGGCCGGGCCGAGCACGTCGGGCAGCGCGTGCTCCAGGTACGCCGTCACGTCGGCCTCGCCCCGGGCGGGCAGGCCGGACGCGCCGAGGACGTTCGGGAGGCCCCAGGTGCCGGAGGCGTCGATCACCGCGCGGGCGAGCAGTTCCTCGCCGTCGGTGAGACGGATCAGGAACGGGGTCGTCTCGCGTCCCGCGGTGCGCAGCCGGTCCAGGCCGAGCCGGCTGATCGCCTCGACCCGGGCGCCGTAGCGCAGGTGTGGCTTGATCGCCGGCAGCTCGGCCAGGGGCTGGAGGTAGTCGCCGGCCAACTCGGCGCCGGTGGGCAGGGCCTCCAGGTCGGGGGCGACCCAGCCGGAGTCGTCCAGGAGGCGGCGGGCGGCCGGGTCGATGTCGTACCGCCACGGCGAGAACACCCGCACGTGGCCCCACTGCCGCACCGCGGCGCCGGCGGTGTCACCGGCCTCCAGGACCAGAAATGCCAGGCCACGCTCGTGCAGGTGCGCGGCGGCGGCCAGGCCGACCGGGCCGGCACCGATCACCACGACGGGCAGCTCGTTCAGGGTGCTCATCGGACAACTCCTCTGGGTAGACAAATATCGAATCAAGCGGGTGGAAGCTGGCCCCACCCTCGGGGCCAGGCAGGGGTCAGACGATGACGGGACTGCGCCGCTCGAGCAGGACCACGTCGCGCCACCGGCCGTGGTGGCGCGCGACCCGCTCCCGGACACCGATGGCCCGGAAGCCGGCCCGTTCGTGCAGGGCGAGGCTGGCGGCGTTCTCGGGGAAGACACCGGACTGGATCGTCCAGATGCCGGCCGCCTCGGTGGAGGCGACGAGCGCGTCCAGCAGCAACCGGGCCGCGCCGCGGCCCTGGGCGGCAGGGTCTACGTAGACGGAGTGTTCCACCACGCCCGCGTACACGGCGCGGGTCGAGGTCGGCGAGACGGCGACCCAGCCGACCACCCGGCCGCCCGCGTCGACCGCCACGAAGCGGTGGTCGGGCAGCCTGCCGGCGTCGAACGCGGCCCAGGTGGGTGCGGTGGTCTCGAAGCTGGCGTGGCCGCCGTCGAGGCCGGCTTGGTAGATCGACAGGACCCGCCGGGCGTCGGCGGCCGTCATGGGGCGGACGGTGACGTCGGGCATCAGCAGGCTCCGTTCGGGCTCGGGGCGGGTCGGCCCATGACGACGTCGGCGGCGGAGGGGAAGCAACCGACGCAGGCGTCGTTGATGCGGTAGTGCCGGGCGGTACCGACCGGCTCGAAGAGGACGAACCGCACCTCGGTCAGGATCTTCAGGTGCTGGGAGACGGTGGACTGCGCCAGGCCGACGGCGGCGACGATCTCGCCCACGCTCATGGGCCGGGCATGGCGAGCCAGGTACTCGACGATCTGCACCCGCGTCGGGTCCGCGAGGGCCCGGAACCACGACGCGTAC
Source organism: Micromonospora sp. NPDC049799 (assembly GCF_040656655.1). Classification (NCBI taxonomy): domain Bacteria; kingdom Bacillati; phylum Actinomycetota; class Actinomycetes; order Micromonosporales; family Micromonosporaceae; genus Micromonospora; species Micromonospora sp. NPDC049799. The sequence goes on along the minus strand of NZ_JBFAMU010000277.1, from coordinate 4,320 downwards.
GTCTGCGCCGTCGCCCGGTCGAGCAGTTCCTCCATACCCGTCCCCCTCTATCGTCCATCGCCGATTGGCGATCAAAGTCTAGCGCTGTGACCGGTCATGACGATCCCCCTCCCGCCGACGCTTGTCTTGACGTTCGTCGAATCAGACGGTTGCACGCTGCTTAGGCTTCTGTCAACCTAGACGTATGTCAAAGCAAGGTGCGTCGCTTCCGGTCGTCGACCTCACCGCCGACACGCCGTGCTGCCCGCCGCTGGCCCAGCGCCGGGTGCCGGCCGAAACCGCCGCCGTCCTCGCGCCCGCGTTCAAGGCGCTCGGGGACCCCGTGCGGCTGCAGTTGATGTCGATGATCGCCTCGGCGGACGGCGGGGAGGCATGCGTGTGCGACCTGACCCCGGCGTTCGACCTGACCGGGCCGACCATCTCGCATCACCTGAAGACGTTGCGCGAGGCCGGCCTCGTCGACGCCGAGCGGCGGGGCACCTGGGTGTACTACCGGGCTCGGCCGGCCATCCTGCGCCAGCTCGCCGGCCTGCTCGCCGTCGAACCGCCCGCCACCGCGTAGGCCGCGCCCGGCGTCAGCTTGACAGTGTCGAATTAACTCAGCGATAGTTGAGTCAATGAACGCTGAGCTTGACTCGCTGCAGGGGCGTGCACGGATCCACGCCGCGCTCGGCGACCCGGCGCGCCTGGAGATCGTGGACGCGCTGGCGCTGGGCGACGCCTCTCCCGGCGAGATCGCCCACGACCTGGGCATGCCGACGAACCTGGTCGCCCACCACGTCAAGGTCCTCACCCGGGCGGGCCTGGTCGTTCGTGGCCGCTCCGAGGGCGACCGGCGCCGCACCTACCTGCGACTGCGGCCCGAGGCCCTGGCCGTGCTGACCCCGGCGCCGCTGGCCGGGGTGGGGCGGGTGGTGTTCGTCTGCACCCGAAACTCCGCCCGCTCCCAGCTCGCCGCCGCACTGTGGTCCGACCGGACCCACACCGCAGCGGCGTCCGCGGGGACGAAGCCTGCCGGCCGCGTGCATCCGCGCGCCGTCGCCGTGGCACACCGGCACGGGCTGACGATCGACCCGACCGGCACCGCCCACGTCTCCGACGTGGTGCGGGACGAAGACCTGGTCATCGCCGTCTGCGACAGCGCCCACGAGGAACTCACGGGGTCGAGCCGGCCCCGGCTGCACTGGTCGGTGCCCGATCCGGTCCGGGTCGACACCGACGACGCGTTCGAGGCCGCCTTCGCCGATCTCGCCGCCCGCGTCGACCGCGTCGCCCCCGTCATCACCCCGGCACTGAACTCGGGAGACCGCCATGACTGACACGAGGCCCCACCCGCACCAGGACATCTCCGTCGACCAGGAGGTCGCCCTGCGCACCGCCGCCGCTCGCCTCGTCAGGGAGTTCGCCGGCATCTACGGCGCCGAGACCATCGAGCGGTTCCTGCACTCCAGCTACGACCAGTTCGCCACCGTCGGCAGCATCCCGAACTACCTGCCCCTGCTCGCCGAGCGCTTCGCCCGGCAGCGCCTGCAGGCCCTCGCGCGGGTGGAGGGTCACCACCGCGACGGACGGCCCGTGGTGCTGTTCCTCTGCACCCACAACGCCGGCCGCTCGCAGATGGCGCTGGGGTTCCTCACGCATCTCGCCGGCGGGAACGCCGTCGCCTGGTCGGGTGGGAGCGAGCCGGGCGTCGAGGTGAACCCCGCCGCGATCGTGGCGATGGCCGAACGCGGCATCGACATCGCCGAGGAGTTCCCCAAGCCCTGGACCGACGAGGTGGTCCGCGCCGCCGACGTCGTGGTCACCATGGGCTGCGGGGACGCCTGCCCCGTCTTCCCGGGTACCCGTTACGAGAACTGGGACCTCGACGACCCCGCCGGCCTGGACGTCACCGGGGTGCGGCCGATCCGCGACGAGATCGAACGCCGCGTCCGTCGACTCCTCGACGAGCTGCAGGTCCCCGCCACCCGCTAGACCACCCGCCGGGCCGACACACGGCTCGCGCACCTCACCGCACCGGGAGAGAACAGACTGATGACCATCGCACTCCGGCGGCGCCTGCTGGCCGAGTTCACCGGTACCGCTCTGCTGGTTACCGCCGTGGTGGGCTCCGGCATCATGGCCGCCACCCTCTCCCCCGCCGACGTCGGGCTCCAACTGCTGGAGAACTCGATCGCCACCGCCTTCGCCCTGGGCACGCTGATCCTGATCTTCGGCCCGGTCTCCGGCGCGCACTTCAATCCGGTCGTCTCCGCCGCCGACTGGTTCCTCGGCCGCCGCGCCGGCACCGGCCTCACCGGCCGGGACCTCGGCGGCTACGTGGCCGCACAGGTCGCGGGCGCCGTCGCCGGCTCGGTGCTGGCGAACCTGATGTTCGACCTGGCGGCCGTGACCTGGTCGGGCAAGGAGCGCGCGGCGGGCAACCTGTGGCTCGGCGAGGTCGTCGCCACCACCGGCCTGATCCTGCTCGTCTTCGCGCTGGCACGTTCCGGCCGCGCTCCGGTCGCCCCGGCGGCGGTCGGCGCGTACATCGGGGCCGCGTACTGGTTCACCTCGTCCACGTCGTTCGCCAACCCCGCGGTGACCGTCGGCCGGGCCTTCACCGATACCTTCGCCGGCATCGCCCCCGCCTCGGTGCCCGGCTTCGTCGTCGCCCAGATCGTCGGCCTCGCCGTCGGCATCGGGCTCCTGACCGCCCTCTACCCCGACGCCGGGCAGGCCGCCGACCAGGTGGTCGTGCCCACCGACGACCGCGACCCGGCCCTCGACCAGCGCCTCTCCACCCGTACTGCCAGAAAGGCTCCCTGATGTCCGACAAGCCCAGCGTCCTCTTCGTCTGCGTGCACAACGCCGGCCGCTCCCAGATGGCCGCCGGATGGCTGCGCCACCTCGCCGGTGACACCGTCGAGGTCCGCTCCGCCGGCTCCGCGCCCGCCGAGACGGTCAACCCCGCCGCGGTCGAGGCCATGCGAGAGGTCGGCATCGACATCACCGACCAGACCCCCAAGCTCCTCGAGTACGCCACCGCCGAGTCCTCCGACGTCATCGTCACCATGGGCTGCGGCGACGCCTGCCCGGTCTTCCCCGGCAAGCGCTATGAGGACTGGAAGCTCGAAGACCCCGCCGGCAAGGGCGTCGAGTCCGTACGCCCGATCCGCGACGACATCCGCACCCGGGTGGAGAAGCTCCTCGCCGAGTTGCGCCCCACCGCCTGACCCGGTCCGCCGGTCCGACGGCGCCGGTGTCGCCCGCTCCCGGGCGGACCCGGCGTCGTTCGCCGCCTCGGACGGTCCGGCCGCACGTCGTGAAGTGCCACGACCGATTTCCGCGAGACGTCGACGTCCTACGGCGGCATCGTCGGAGGCATGAGCTTCCTCATCACCCCGATCTCCGCGACGCGTCTGGACGCCCTGCGTCACGACGGTACCGACGACGCCGGTGAGCGCTTCGCACCGTTCGTCGCCGAGCAGGACGGCGCCCCGCTGCGGTGCTGCCTACGCGACGCCCGCGCTGGTGAACGCCTGGCGCTCGTCGCGTACCGCCCCGACGGCACCGCGGGCGCCTACCGCGAGATCGGCCCGGTCTTCATGCACGCCGATCCGTGCGAGGGTTACGCCGAGCGGACCACGTACCCGCCCGGGTTCCGCCACCGCCGCCAGGTCTTCCGCGCGTACGACCGGACCGGCCGCATCGCCGACGCACTCGCCGTCGAGGGCACCCGGGCGGAGACGGCCATCGCGAAGTTGTTCGCCCGCCCGGACGTGGCCACCCTGCACAGCCGCAACGTGCTCTACGGCTGCTTCATGTTCGCGATCGACCCCGCCTGACGGGGGCGGACGAGGCACATTCCGCCGGCGGCGGGCCGGTCCATCGTGGCCAGCGCGTCGGGCGCCTCGGTGAGGCCGATGGTCCGGGTGACGAGCTCGGCGGGACGCAGTACGCCGGCGGTGACCAGCCGGAGCAGCTCCGGATAGGCGTGTGCGGGCATGCCGTGGCTGCCCCGCAGCTCCAGCTCGAACGCGATCACGAGTTCCATCGGCAGGGCCGGGCGGCCCTGGGCGGCGGGAAGGAGTCCGACCTGCACGTGGCGGCCACGCCGCCGGAGGCTCTCGATCGAGGCGGTACAGGTGGCGTGACTGCCCAACGCGTCGAGCGACAGGTGGGCGCCGCCGCCGGTCACCTCCCGCACGGCCGCGGCCACCTCTCCCGGTCCGGCGAGGGCGCGACCGTCCAGACCGACCGCGGCCCCATGGACGAGTTCCGCAGCGAGTACTACGAGCAACTGGCCTCGCACGGGCCCAGCCCCGCGTGGCGAGCGTT
>NZ_JBFAMU010000276.1:0-6585 GCF_040656655.1 Micromonospora sp. NPDC049799 | reverse complement strand
CGGCGACCGCCACACCGAGGCCCCAGCCGGTCGCCCCGGTCAGCGCGAGCACGACGAACGCCGCCACCGCGAGCCCCGTGGCCAGGCCCCGGGCGATCAGCTTCCGGACGAGGTCACCACGCATACTGCTCCGCCCCCACCTGGTCCGCCGGCTGGTCGCCGCGCTCCACCCCGGCCTGCGCCGGGACCACCGCCGCCGGCTCCACCGCGTCGGCCCCGCCGGCCGACCGGCGTACGTCGATCACCTGCCCGGTCAGCCCGGACAGCAGCACGTCCAGCGACGCGCTGGCCACCGCCTCGGCCGACAGCAGGGTGTGCGCCGGCTCCGCGCCGAACGCCCGGGTCCGCATCGGGGTCGCCGTCCGCTCCGGGTTGACGCAGTTGACCCGTACGCCGGACTCCGCCCACTCGTCGGCGAGCGCCTGCGTGAGGTTGACCAGCGCCGCCTTGGTGGCCGAGTAGAGCGCGTAGCGGGCCCGGCCGCGCGTGTACGAGCTGGACGTGTAGAGCAGCAGCTGGCCGCGGGTCTGCCGCAGGTACGGCAGCGCCGCCCGGGCGACGGTCACCGGCCCGAGGAAGTTGACCTGCAGCACCCGGTCGATGGTCTCCTGGTCCATCCCGGCCAGCTCGCCCTTCTCCAGCACGCCGGCGGTGACCACCACGTGGTCCACGCGGCCGGTGGCGGCGAAGGCCGTCTTGAGCGCGGCCTCGACGTCGTCGGGGCGCTCGACGTGCGTGCCCGTGGTGGAGCGGCTGAAGGGGAAGACGCGGGCGCCGAAGCCGCGGGCCAGCTCGGTCAGCTCGTGCCCGATGCCGTAGCTGCCGCCGAACACCACGATGGTGCGCCCGGTCAGCTCCTCGGTGTAGCCGCGGTGGTCGGCCAGCCGGTGCGCCTTGGCGGCGGAAAGCTGGAAGAGTTTGTCGGCGAGGTGCACGTCGACCGGGTGGGTGACCTTGATGTTCTCGTCCGCGCCGTCGATCACCTTGATCGGGGTGTCGGGCAGGTAGCGCAGCACCACGCCGCAGTCGTCGGTGGCCGCGAAGTCCGGGTCGTCGGCCGCGCGCCGGTACGCCTCCCGGATGGTGCCGGACCGGAACGCCTGCGGGGTCTGGCCGCGGCGCAGCCGGGAGCGGACCGGGATGTCGGTGATGCAGTCGTCGGCGTCGACCTGGATGATCGTGTCCGCCGACGGGATCGCCACGTCGACGGCCGCGTACGTCCACAGCGCGTTGACGCACTCGCGGATGATCCGGCCGCTGACCAGCGGGCGTACCGCGTCGTGGAACAGGATGTTGCAGTCGTCCGGGCCGATGACGTCCAGGGCGAGGCGGGTGGTGGCGTTACGGGTGTCGCCGCCCTCGACGACGGTCGTGACCTTGCGGAAGCCGGCCCGCTCGATGATGCGTTCGGCGTCCGGGACGTGACCGGCGGCCATCAGCACGACGATCTCGTCGATCTCCGGTGCGGCCTCGAAGACCGCGAGGGTGTGTTCGATGATCGGCTTGCCGGCGATCTTCACGAGCTGCTTGGGGATGCCCAGACCGAGCCGGGTGCCGGTACCGCCGGCCAGGATCACCGCCACGGTCCGGGTGGGTCGCCACGGTGCGGTGGCGGCCGGGGTGGGGGAGCCGTCCTGTGTCATCGCCGATCCTCACTGCTGCAACACGCCGGCGGTCGTCCGGCCGGCGCACGATCGGTACGACCTTAGCCGCGCCGGGAACGCCCACCGCCCCCCGGTGGTTGGCCGGGGGGCGGTGCGCCGGACGCTACTTCTTCATGTACTCGTGGTAGGCGGCGATGACCTCGTCGGTCGGCCCGTCCATCCGGATCAGGCCGGACTCCAGCCAGATCGACCGCTCGCAGGTGTCCCGGATGGTGCCGATCGCGTGGCTGACCAGGAAGACCGTGCCGGCCTCGGCGCGCAGTTCCCGTACCCGCTGCTCGCTGCGGCGGCGGAACCGGGCGTCACCGGTGGCCAGGGCCTCGTCGATGAGCAGCACGTCGTGCTTCTTCGCCGCCGCGATCGAGAAGCGCAGCCGGGCCGACATGCCGGAGGAGTACGTGCGCATCGGCAGCGAACCGAAGTCCCCCCGCTCGTTGATCCCGGAGAACTCGATGATCTCCGAGGTCCGCTTGCGGACCTCGTCCGGGTGCATCCCCATCGCCAGGCAGCCCAGTGCCACGTTCCGCTCGCCGGAGAGGTCGTTGAGCAGGGCGGCGTTGACGCCGAGCAGGGAGGGCTGCCCCTGGGTGTAGATCGCGCCCTTGTCGGTCGGCATCAGCCCGGCGATGGCCCGCAGCAGTGTCGACTTGCCCGAGCCGTTGCTGCCGATGAGGCCGATCGCCTCGCCCCGGTACGTGGTGAAGCTGACGCCCTTGACCGCGTGGACCTCGCGGATGTTCGGGGCGTCGGTGCGGGACACGATCCGCTTGAGGGCCGCCACCGCGCCGCCGCTGCCCGGGGTGCCCGCGCCGTAGATCCGGTAGGTGAGGTGCACGTTGTCGGCGATGACGGTGGGGATGCGCTGGTCCGCGACCCCGGTGCTGCCGGGAGCGACCTGGTTGAGCTCAGCCACGACCGTACTCCTGTTCACCGCGCCAAAAGTAGACGTACCCGCCGAGGAAGGCCACCAGGGCCCACGCCGCGCCGACCAGCCAGAGCCGCGTCGGGGAGGAGGTCAGCGGGGAACTCTCCAGGAGGGCGTGCCGGACCAGCTCGATGTAGATGAGCAGCGGGTTGGCCTCGATGATCGTCTGCGCCCAGCCGGGTAGGTGCCGGGCGAAGTTCTCCACGCTGTAGAGCACGCCGGAGGCGTACATCCAGGTGCGGGTGATGAACGGCATGAGCTGCTTGAGGTCGGTGACCTTGGCGCCGAGCCGGGCCATGCCGAGAGCCATGCCGACGTTGAAGACCGACTGGAGCAGCAGGGCGGGAATCACCAGCAGCCACTCCAGGGTCAGCGGCTCGCCGGTGACCAGCACGATGCCGACCAGCACGATCATGGCGGTGAGCAGGTGCTGGAACTGGGTGAGCGTCACCGAGATCGGCAGGCTGGCCCGGGGGAAGTGCAGCGCCCGGACCAGGCCGAGGTTGCCGCTGATCGACTGGGTGCCCTGGACCACCGCGGTCTGGGTGAAGTTGAAGATGAACAGCCCGACGCAGAGGTAGGCGATGAAGTTCGGGATCTCACCCTTGGTGTTCAGGATGACGCCGAAGATCAGGTAGTAGATCGCCGCGTTCGTCAGCGGTGTGAGCACCTGCCACACGCGCCCCAGGCGGGCCGTGGCGAAGGCCGCAACCATCTTCGCGTTCGCGTACGCCGCGATGAAGTGCCGGTAGGACCACAGCTGCCGGGTGTAGCCGGCGAGGGTGGGCCGTTCGCCGGCGACCGTCAGACCGTACCGGGCGGCGAGTTCCGCCCCGGTCAGTCCTGAGTCGGCGTCAGCCACCGCCGTGTTGGCCATGGATGGGCGCTCCGATCTTTCTCGGTGGGGATGCCGCGACGCAACAGTTCGGCGGATCCGACGGGCCGCAGTGGCGGGAACGTCGCCGCCTCGTCGCTGCGTGGACGGTAGTGGAAAAGACGTCGGGACGCAACCGTACCGTCGCTGCGCTACATTGTCCCACGTGACGACCGAGAAGAGGCGTGCTCCGGCCGGTGCGGCGGTGCTCCGGGACGACATCACCACGGCCATCCGCCGCGCCTTGATGCAGGAACTGGCCGCCGTCGGCTACGGGCGGCTCTCCATCGAGGCGGTCGCGCGCCGGGCCGGGGTGAGCAAGACCGCCGTCTACCGGCGCTGGAGCTCGAAGCTGGAGCTGGTGCTGGAGGTCGTCTCGGCCGCCGCCGGGAAGCGCCTGCCGCTGCCCGACACCGGTGACCTCCGGACCGATCTGGAGATGCTCTATCTGATCATGACGCAGGCGCTGCGGCACCCGCTCGCCTCGCAGATCATCCCCGACCTGCTGGCCGAGGCCGCCCGCAACCCGCAGATCGCGCAGACCCTCCAGGAGGCGCTGCGGCTGCACCAGCGCACGGTCGGCGGCCTGCTGATCGGCCGCGCCGTCGAACGCGGCGAACTGCCTGTGGTGGTCGACCCCGACATCGCCATCGACCTCATCGTCGGACCGCTCTACTGGCGGGTGGCGATCGCCCGACTGCCGCTCGACCCGGCGGACGCGCCGAGGATGGCCTCGGCCGTCGTCGGCGCGCTCCGAGTAGCATGCCAGGTGCCAATCCGGGGCGAGTCGGACGTCGAGCTCTCCGTACGACCGTGAATGTCCCAGCTCACCGGGTCTCCGATCCGCCAGTCGCACCGCCAGGCTTCCCGACCCGGGGACCGGCTACCATCGCGGCCGGACGAGCTCCACACCGACAGGAGGATGCCCATGACTGGGCAGAACGCTGAATTCATCCCACCCGCTCGGCCGGTGATCGGCGAGGCCGAGATCGAGGCGGCCGTGCGGGTGCTGCGCAGCGGCAAGGTGGTGCAGGGCCCCGAGGTCGCGGCCTTCGAAGAGGAGTTCGGTGAACTCGTCGCCGGTCGTCACTGCGTGGCGGTCAACTCGGGCACGTCGGCCCTCCAGTTGACCCTCATGGCCCTGGGTTTCGGTCCTGGCGACGAGATCGTGGTGCCGTCCTTCTCCTTCGCCGCCAGCGCCAACGCGGTCCGGCTGGTGGGCGCCGAGCCCGTCTTCGTCGACATCGAGCCCGACAGCTTCTGCGTCGACCCCGCCGCGGTGGAGGCGGCGATCGGTCCGCGCACCGTGGCGATCATGCCGGTCCACCTCTACGGCCACCCGGCCGCGATGGACAAGATCATGGAGATCGCCGCCCGGCGCGGCCTCGCCGTGGTCGAGGACGCCGCCCAGGCCCACGGCGCGGCCCTGAACGGCCAGCCGGTCGGCGCCTTCGGCACCGCGGGCTGCTTCAGCTTCTACCCCACCAAGAACATGCACTCCCTCGAGGGCGGCATGGTGACCACCGCCGACCCCGAGCTGGCCCGTACCCTGCGGCTGCTGCGCAACCAGGGCATGGAGCAGCGGTACGCCAACGAGATCGTCGGCGCCAACATGCGGATGACCGACGTGGCCGCCGCCATCGGCCGGGTGCAGCTGCGCCAGCTCGCCGACTGGACCGAGCAGCGCCGCGCCAACGCCAAGTTCCTCGACTCGAAGATCACCGGCCTGGTCACCCCGCCGGTGGCCGACAACGCCCGGCACGTCTACCACCAGTACACGGTGCGGGTGCGGGGCGACCGGGACGCGGCCCAGGCCCGCCTCACCGAGCTGGGCATCGGCAACGCCGTCTACTACCCGACCCCGATCCACCGGCTCAAGCCGTACCTCACCGAGGACGGAAAGCCGGGCCCGTGGGACCTGCCGGAGACCGAGCGGGCCGCCGCCGAGGTCGTCTCGCTGCCGGTGCACCCGTCGCTGAGCGAGGCCGACCTGGAGCGGATCGCCGAGGGCGCGAACCTGGCCGGCGGTGCCCGATGAGCGGCGGGGGGAAGAAGCTGCGCGCCGGTCTCATCGGCCTCGGCGCGATGGGCCGCAACCACGCCCGGGTCCTGTCCAACCTGGACGGCGTCGAGCTGGTCGGCATCGTCGACCCGGCCGGCGACACCACCGGCACGCTCCGTGCCCCGGTCGTACCCGAGCTGGGTGACCTGCTGAAGCTGGGCGTGGACTACGCGGTGGTGGCCTGCCCGACCGCGCTGCACGAGCAGATCGGCCTCGAACTCGCCGCCAACGGCGTCTGCGCGCTGATCGAGAAGCCGCTCGCGCAGTCCGTCGAGGCGGCGACCCGGCTGGTCGAGGCGTTCGAGGCCGCCGGTCTGGTCGCCGGTGTCGGGCACATCGAGCGCTACAACCCGGCCCTGCAGAACCTGCGCACCCGGCTGGAGGCCGGCGAGCTGGGCGAGGTCTTCCAGGTCGTCACCCGGCGCCAGGGCCCGTTCCCGCACCGGATCGCCGACGTCGGCGTGGTGATGGACCTGGCCACCCACGACATCGACCTGACGGCCTGGGTGACCGGGCAGGACTACACGTCGGTGTCGGCCCGGACGGTCTCCCGCAGCGGTCGCCTGCACGAGGACATGGTCGCCGTCGTCGGCCAGCTCGCCGACGGCACGATGGTCAACCACCTGGTGAACTGGCTGAGCCCGCTCAAGGAGCGGTCCACCGTCATCACCGGTGACCGGGGCTGCTTCGTCGCCGACACCCTCACGGCCGACCTGACCTTCTACGCCAACGCGGCGATCGACACCGAGTGGGAGGCGCTGCGCGCGTTCCGCGGCGTCGCCGAGGGCGACATGATCCGGTACGCCATCCCGAAGCGGGAGCCGCTGCTGGTCGAGCACGAGCGGTTCCGCGACGCGGTCGAGGGCAAGCAGAGCGACATCGTGACCCTTCGCCAGGGCCTGCGGACCGTCCAGGTCGCGGCCGGGCTGCTGGAGTCCGCCTCGGCCGGGACCACCGTCGACGTCGGCGCCCCCGTCGGTGGCGACCCGAGCCGGGTGAGCACCACGATCTGACCGACCCACGCGGAGAGGCCCGGCCGGCGGCCGGGCCTCTCCGCGTG
>NZ_JBFAMU010000275.1:0-6589 GCF_040656655.1 Micromonospora sp. NPDC049799 | reverse complement strand
GGCCCGGTCCACGACGGCCGAGATGGGCAAGCCGCTGGACGACGCCCGGGGCGGCGTCGAGGCGGGCATCGGCACCCTGCGCCAGTACGCGGAACTGGCTCCGGTGCGCGGCGGGCGGACCCTGCTGGGCGGCGCCGACGCGATCGACTTCATGACTCCGCAGCCCCGCGGGGTGGTGGCCGCGATCACCCCGTGGAACGACCCGGTGGCCGTCTCGTGCGGGCTGCTCGGCGCCGCCCTGGTCACCGGCAACGTGGTGCTCTACAAGCCGAGCGAACGGACGCCCGCGACCGGCTGGCTGCTGGCTCGGGCACTGGACTCGGCGCTGCCCCCGGGCGTGCTGTCGCTGCTGACCGGCGGCCCGGAGGTGGGTGCCGCGCTGTCCGCCCAGGAGGTGGACGTGGTGGCCCACGTGGGGTCCACCGCCACCGGGCGGGCCATCGCCGCGGCGGCGGCCCGCACCGGCGCGAAGGTGCTGCTGGAGAACGGCGGCAGTGACCCGTTTATCGTCGACGCCGACGTCGACCCGGTCTGGGCGGCCGGGCAGGCGGCGATCGGCGCGTTCGCCAACGCCGGGCAGATCTGCGTGGCCGTGGAACGGATCTACGTGCACCGGGACGTGGCCGAGGACTTCGTCGAGGCGCTGGCGGAGAGGGCGGCCGCACTGCGGACCGGTCCGGGCACCGACCCGGGCACCGAACTGGGTCCGCTGGTCGACCGGCGGCACCGCGACCACGTGCACGGGCAGGTGGTCGCGGCGGCGGCGCAGGGAGCGCGGATCCGCGTCGGGGGCACGGTCCCGGACGGTCCGGGGGCCTTCTACCCGGCCACCGTGGTGACCGACTGCCGGCACGACATGCCGCTGATCCGCGAGGAGACCTTCGGCCCGGTCGCGCCGGTCGTGGTGGTGGACTCGTTCTCCGAGGCGCTGCGCTGCGCCGCCGACTCGCCGTACGGGCTGGCCGCGACGGTGCTCACCGGCTCGATGAGCCACGCGCAGCGCGCCTGGCGGGAGCTGCCGGTGGGCACGGTGAAGGTCAACGCGGTCTTCGGCGGCGCGCCGGGCGGTGCCGCGCATCCGCGCCGGGGCAGCGGCCAGGGTTTCGGGTACGGCCCGGAGCTGCTGGACGAGTTCACCGCGACGAAGGCGGTGCACATCGAGGCGCCGGGGGGCGGGCACTGGTGAACGGGTGACGCGGAAGGGGCCGTTCCGGATCGGAACGGCCCCTTCGTCGCGTACGCCTCAGCGCTTCTTCTCGCGGGCCTTGGCGGTCTGGCGGTTGTTCGCCTTCTCGATCGCCGTGACCAGCTCCGGCTTGGTCATGCTGGACCGACCGGGGACGTCGAGCTTGCGCGCGACCTCCATGAGGTGGTCCTTGGTCGCGTTGGCGTCCACACCGCCGGCCGTCTCGGCGCGCCGCTGCGGCCCGCCGCCGGCGGCCTGCCGATCGCTCGGGCCCTTGCGGCCCTTCGGCTCCCAGTGGTCGCCGACCTTCTCGAACTGGTGCTTGACCGCGGCGAACGCGGTGCGGTGGGACCGCTCGCCCTCGCCGTAGGTCTCCACCGCCGAGTCGTGGGTCTTCTCCCAGGTGCGCTGCGCCTTCTCCGGGGAGCGCCGCAGCGTGCTGGGCATGTCCTCGCGCCCGGGCATCTCGTCCTCCTCCGCGTCGATGGGTCTGACTTGTCCGTTCCCCCTCGGCGCGGAGGCAAACCGCCGCGGCGCCGCGACGGGCAGCCGGGTTTGTCGATTTCCGGCGCCGGGTACCGGCGGGGCCAGGCGAATCCGGGTGTACCCCGACATCCGGTGGCCGGGGCACAGGGAGCGGGCCATGACGACGACGGAGCCCGGGACGGTACTGGACGAGGCACAGCGGTCACACCTCCCCCGCCGGGTACGGCAGCTCAGCTGGTCGACCTGGCGCGGGGTGCTGGTGCGCAGTGTCCAGAACTTCCTCAAGGACAACTGCGCGGACTGGGCGGCGGCGCTGACCTACTACGGCGTGCTGGCCCTGTTCCCCTCCACGATCGTGGTGGTCGCCCTGGTCGGGCTGGTCTCCAACGGCGAGGAGACGGTGGACACGGTGCTGGACCTGGCCCGCGACATGGGTGCCGGATCGGTGGTGGGCAACGACGGCTTCGTGAGCGTCGTCCGGGGCGTGGTCGAGCAGCAGAGCGGGTCGGGCGTGCTGCTCAGCTTCGGTCTGCTCGGCGCGCTGTGGTCGGCATCGGGCTTCATCGGCGCGTTCACCCGCGCGTCCAACGCCATCTACGGCGTCGAGGAGGGGCGGCCGGTGTGGAGGCTGCGCCCGATGCAGATCGGCCTGGCGGCGGTCTCGATGCTCCTGCTGGCGGTCGTCGCGGTGGGCCTGATCGTCAGCGGGCCGGTGACCGACGCGGTCGGCAACCTGATCAACGCCGGCGGCCTGGCCCGCACGGTGTGGAGCGTCCTGAAGTGGCCGCTGCTCGCCATGATCATGATGGTGCTGCTCAGCCTGCTGTTCTGGATCGCGCCGAACGTCCGGCAGCCCCGCTTCCGCTGGCTCACCCCGGGTGGGGCGGTCGCCCTGGTCTCCTGGGCTCTGGCCTCCTTCGGCTTCGGCCTGTACGTGGCGAACTTCGGCTCGTACGACGCCACGTACGGCAGCCTCGGCGCCGTCATCGCCTTCCTCGTCTGGCTCTACCTGTCGAACTCCGCGCTCATGCTCGGCGTGCAGATCAACGCCGAGTTGCAGCGCGGCCGGGTGCTCCAGGCCGGCGTCCCGGACCCGGACGAACCGGTCCTGGAACCCAAGAGCCCGGCCGGTACGTGACCGTGTGCCGGGTTTATCCGTGGGGCCACCGGGTAGCGCACAAGACATGGAACGTGGCAGCAGCAAGCACGGACCGCGGCTCGACGAGCAGATGAGCCAGGAGGTCAGCGGTCTCCTGCAAGGGCCGGGGACCGGCGGCTCGCGCGTCGACGAGGCCCGCGTGCCGGAGCCGGCGGGCGAGGACCAGCCGGAGACGACGACGGCGCCGGCCGGTGAACTGCGTACGGGCGCGCCGAAGGGCATGAGCTCGGAGGACGTCGAACAGCGCAGCCGGCTCGGGCGGTTCATCACGATGAGCGCGCTGCCGGGCGACCGCGAGGCGTTGATCGCCAACGCGCGGGACAACGACGCGCCGGACGACATCGTCGCCGAGCTGGAGCGACTGCCCGAGGGGACCCGGTACCAGACGGTCTCCGAGGTGTGGGCGGCGCTCGGCCACAAGAACGAGACGACCCGCTGGTGACCGGATCGCCGCACGATCCGGGCACCTCATCGGCGGACATAGGGAGGAAGTCCTGATGAGTGGCGTAACCGAACACGTGGACGTCTCCGTCCCGGTGCGCACCGCGTACGACCAGTGGACCCAGTTCGAGGAGTTCCCGCACTTCATGGAGGGTGTGCAGGAGGTTCGGCAGCTCTCCGAGACGATGACCCACTGGACCGTCGAGATCGCCGGGGTGAAGCGCGAGTTCGACGCCGAGATCACCGAGCAGCTCCCCGACGAGCGGGTGGCGTGGCGGTCCACCGGCGGCACCCAGCACGCCGGTGTGGTCACCTTCCACCGCCTCGACGAGAGCACCAGCCGGGTCACCCTGCAGCTGGAGTTCGAGCCGCACGGCGTGGTGGAGAAGGCCGGCGACAAGCTCGGCATCGTCGACCGCCGCGCCAAGGGCGACCTGGAGCGGTTCAAGCAGTTCATCGAGCGGCGTGGCCAGGAGACCGGCGCGTGGCGTGGCCACGTGGACCGTCCGACGCCGTGACCTGACACACCCCCGTACCACGACTCCCGATGGCCGCCGGTCCCCCGGCGGCCATCGGCGTCTCCCCGCTGTTTGGCGGTGGGCCGGTCGGGTACCGCGATGGGTATGACGGACGAGAACAGGGTGTGGCGCGACGAGGAGAAGACTCCGCTGCGGGAGTTGGACCGGGCGGTCGCCCGGTCGACCCTGGACGGCCAGACCGACGACGTGACCGGCAACGACGCCGGCGAGGAGGCCGCGTTCGGGCACGGACCCGAAGCGGTCGACCGGGGCGGCGAGGCCGCCGGGGCCGGGCGGGAGCCGACCGACCGGGACCGCGCGTACCGTCCCTCGACGACCGGCCGCACCGGCCCCGACACGATCTGATCGGTACGCCCGGTCCCGCCGCTCTCCGGCGGGACCGGGCGTGCTCGTGTGCCCCGGTCAGGCCACGGACGGGGGACGCCGGGTTCCCGTGGCGTGGACGATCAGCAGGACGACGGCCAGCACCAGCAGCGCCGGCCCGAGCGCCTCGACCGAGGTGCGGCTGATCAGCACCCCGACCCCGGCCGGGACCAGCGCCGCGCCCAGCCCGGCCGCCCCGATCTGCAACCCGATGACCCGGTCGGCGTGCGCCGCACCGACCCGCTCGGCGGTGGTGAGGGTGAGCAGCGGGAAGACCGGCGCGGCGGCGAAGCCGATCACGACGAGGCCGGCCACGGCGAGCCACGCCGGCCCGGGTACGGCGACCAGTGCCGCCCCGACCGCCATCCCCAGCAGGCTGCCCCGCAGGATCCCGGCCGTCCCCAGCCGCTCGGCCACCACGCCCTGCACCACCCGTCCCACGAACAGGCTCCCCCAGTACGCGGAGACGGCACCACCGGCCACCGCCGCGCTCACCCCTCTCCCCTCGGTGAGCAGCAGGAACGCCCAGAGGCCGGCGGCCACCTCGATCGCGACGTACACCGCGAAGGCGAGCGCACCGAGCCACGCCGCCGGCAGGCGGAGGGTGTCGCGCACGCGTACCGGGGCCAGGGTCGGTGCCACGGCGGGCACCGGCGTGGTCGTGTCCGGCCCCCCTCCCGGCGGGGCGGGCGCGGAAGCCGCGGCCGGTCCCCGGTCCCGCCAGGCGCGGACGGTGAGGGCGAACGCGAGGGCGAGGGCGAGTTGCGCGGCGGCGACGCTGCCGTAGCCCCAGCGCCAGGACAGCCCCACGCTCAACACACCCGTCATGATCAGCGGCCCGATGGCCACGCCGAGGCCGAAGAAGGCGTGCATCCAGTTCATGTGGCGGGGTCCGAAGGCTCCCGCCGCGTAGGCGTTCAGTCCGCTGTCGATCGCGCCGGAGCCGAGACCGAGCATCAGCGCGCAGCCGATCAGCATCGTGAGATGGGGCGCGGACGCGTAGCCGGTGAGCGCCAGGCTGGCCAGCAGCGTGCTGACGGCGAGCAGCCGGCCCACGCCGAGCCGGGCCAGGGTGAAGCCGGCGAGGACGCTGGAGGTGAGGTAGCCGGTGGTGCCGGCGAAGAGGAGCAGGCCGACGGCCTCGGTGGGTACGCCCAGGTCCCTGCGCATCGACGGCCAGCCGACCCCGATGAGTCCGTCGGGCAGGCCGAGGCTGACGAACGCGAGATAGGCGAGCAGGAGCAGGGAGGCACGGGGCCGGGCGACGGGCACGGGGGCCATCCTGCCCGCAGGGTTTCCCGCAGACCCGCCCTCCCCCACCAAGACAAAAAGCACGGTCCGTGTGGTCGTGAAAGCGGACAGCTCATCCAGAATCGGCCGTTCGGCTGACGGCAACCACCGTCTCGCGCGCAAGACTTTCGGAATGCATCAGGGCAAGGGCATCCTCACGACCCGTCAGCGTCGCCTCGCATGGCTCGGCTTCCTGCTCGCCGCCATCCAGGCGCCCGTCTCCGCGAAGCTGGTTGCGGACAGCTCCTGGCTGTTCAGCCTCTGCGTCGCGCTGATGGTGGCGACCGTGATCATCGCCGACGACGCGGCCCGCCGTCAGCCGGCCGAGGCCCGTCCCCGGGACTAGTCCGAGGTGCCGGCCGCGGGCCGCGCCTCGTGCCCGGGGCGACCGCGGGTCCGGCGCTGCTCCTTCATCTCCGCCTCGTACAGGTGGCGGCGCCCCGCCACCAGCTCGTCGCGGGCCTGTCGGTCGAGCTCGCGGAACAGCGCGTAGTAGCCGTCGTCGAAGTCCTCGACGATCTGGAACGTCCAGCGCCCGGCGATCACGTTCCGGCCGAGCAGGTCGGTGTCGATCCGATCGGCGATGTGCCCGTGTCCGGCCTTCCGGAACATCTCCACCGCCTCGTCGAGCATCAGGTCGGCGTGCCCGACGAGCTGGTGCAGCGAGTAGAGGTGACCGCGCACCCGTTCGACGCATTCCAGCGCCTCGCTCAGCTTGCCGAGCGCGGCGACCGTCTCGTCACTGACACCGGCGGGACGCCGGTGCCGCTCGTCCGGTCCGTCCTGGTGTGCCGTCATTCGTTCCTCCACCGTCTCGACGCGCCCACACCGGGCGGTTCTCCTCGTGCCCGATTCCGGCCGACTCAATCCCTCGGACGTCGCCCGACCGACCGGTGGGGGACCCGGCACCCGCCGTGCGGCCGAGGTCGAACCCCCGATCCACCGGCTAGCGTCGGTCCCCATGCGCGTGCCGTCGAACCAGGTCAGCTCCCGTGCCGTCGTCGAGGCGGCGCGTTCCACCCTGGCCGCCCTGGCAGAGTCCGTGGCCGAGGGGACGGCGGCCGCCGCCGCCCGGCCCGGCCTGCTCGCCCTGATCGACCAGCACGCCGCCGCGGTGCGCGACAG
>NZ_JBFAMU010000274.1:0-6651 GCF_040656655.1 Micromonospora sp. NPDC049799 | reverse complement strand
AGCGGACGTACGGGCCGCGGTC
Source organism: Micromonospora sp. NPDC049799 (assembly GCF_040656655.1). Classification (NCBI taxonomy): domain Bacteria; kingdom Bacillati; phylum Actinomycetota; class Actinomycetes; order Micromonosporales; family Micromonosporaceae; genus Micromonospora; species Micromonospora sp. NPDC049799. The sequence goes on along the minus strand of NZ_JBFAMU010000274.1, from coordinate 6,629 downwards.
GCGCAGGTCGGCGGCCGCGTCGGCGGTCACGTCGAACAGCGGCCCGGCCACCACGGTCAGCCCCAGACCGAGCACCACGAGGGCGACCGTCGCGCCGACCATCAGCGCCGGCAGGCGTACGGCCGGCTCGGTGGTGGCCAGCCGCGGCGCCCGCCAGAAGGCGATGTTCCACACCCGGGAGGCGACGTAGAGGGTGAGCAGGCTGGTCAGCGCCCCGGCCGCGACGAGCGCCCCGGGCAGCGGGCCACCGGCGGCGACGCCGGCCTGGAGGAGGCCGAGCTTGCCGAGGAACCCGGAGAACGGCGGCACTCCGGCGAGGTTCATGGCGGGTACGAAGAAGAGCACGCCGAGCAGCGGCGCCACCCGGGCCAGCCCGCCGAGGCGGCGTAGGTCGGTGCTGCCGGCCCGTTCCTCGACCAGGCCGGCGACCAGGAAGAGCGTGGTCTGGATGGTGATGTGGTGCACCACGTAGAAGATCGCGCCGGAGAGGCCGGCGACGGTGCCCACCGCCACCCCGAAGATCATGTAGCCGATGTGGCTGACCAGGGTGAACGAGAAGAGCCGCTTCATGTCGGACTGGGCGACCGCGCCGAGGATGCCCACCACCATGGTCAGCCCGGCGGCCACGAGCAGGAAGGCGTTGACCCGCCCGTCCGGGAAGAGCAGCGTCTCGGTCCGGATGATCGCGTACACGCCGACCTTGGTGAGCAGGCCGGCGAAGACCGCCGTGACCGGGGCCGGCGCGGTCGGGTAGCTGTCCGGCAGCCACGCCGACAGCGGGAACACCGCCGCCTTGATCGCGAAGGCCAGCAGCAGCATGAGCTGGAGGATCAGCCGTACGCCGGCGGGCAGCGCGTCGAGTCGCTGGGCGAGTTGGGCCATGTTGAGCGTGCCGGTGGCCGCGTACACCAGACCGACCGCGGTCAGGAACGTCATCGACGACAGGATGCTGACCACCACGTACGTCGAGCCGGTGCGGATCCGCGTCTGCGTGCCGCCGAGGGTGATCAGCACGAAACTCGCGGCGAGCAGGATCTCGAAGCCGACGAAGAGGTTGAACAGGTCACCGGCGAGGAAGGCGCTGGTGACGCCGGCGGTCAGCACCAGGTACGTCGGGTGGTAGATGGTCACCGGTGAGCTCTCGGCGGTGTCGCTCTGGCCCTGCCCGATGGAGTAGAGCAGCACGCAGAGGGTCACCGCCGAGGAGACCACCAGCATCAGCGCCGCCAACTGGTCGGCGACCAGCACGATGCCGACCGGTGCCGGCCACCCGCCGACCTGCACCACCACCGGCCCGTGCCGGTACGCCTGCACGAGCAGCGCCACCGCCACGCCGAGGGTGATGGCCAGGCAGATCACGCTGACCGCGCGTTGCAGGCCGGGCCACCGGGCCAGCAGCAGGGTCAGCGCGGCACCCAGCAGCGGCACCACCACCGGCAACGGCAGGAGCTGACTCACCGCGGCCCCTCCTCGCGTCCGGGCCGGCGGCGGCGCGCGGGTCCCGGGTCGACCTGCTCCGGATCGGCGTCCGGGCCCTCGCCGCCGAGGTCGGCGGTGGCCGCCTCGTTGCGTTCGGCCTGGCGTACCACCTGGCGGTCCTCCAGGTCGTCGGGCACCTCGTCGTCGCCGGTGAGGTACCAGGCGCGGTAGCTCACCGCCAGCAGGAACGCGGTCAGCCCGAACGTGATCACGATGGCGGTGAGCACCATCGCCTGCGGCAGTGCGTCGCTCAGGTCCCCGGTCGCGGCGGTGCCCACCACGGGTGCCGCCCCGGACCGGCCGCCCAGCAGGATGAGCAGGTTGACCCCGTTGCCGAGCAGGATGACGCCGAGCAGGATCCGGCTCAGGCTGCGCTCCAGCAGCAGCGTCACCCCGCAGCCGACCAGGACGCCGACGGCGACGACCACCGTCAGGGTCGGTCCCGCGGCGCCCCTCATGGGGCCACCTCTGTTCGCGACTGCGGGGCTCGCAGAACCGGCTCACTCCTCGCGCTCACGGCGCCTCCCGGGCCCGGTCGACCGGCAGGGCGCGGTCGGGGCGTCCGGCGGCCTCGATGTGCCGGTCCACCTCGGCGCCGAGGCTGCGCAGGATGTCCAGCACCAGCCCGACCACCACCAGGTAGACCCCGACGTCGAAGATGAGCGACGTGACCAGGTAGAAGTCGCCGATGAGGGGCAGCGACACGTCGATCCTGGTGCTGGAGAGGACCGGCGCGCCGAGGGCCAGCCCCACGACCCCGGTGCCGACCGAGATCGCCAGGCCGGCGCCGAGGACCGTGCCCGCGCCGACCGGGGCGGCCTCGGCCAACTCGTACCGGCCGCCGGCGAGGTAGCGCACGGCCAGTGCGAGGCTCGCCACCAGGCCGCCGGCGAAGCCGCCGCCGGGTGCGTTGTGCCCGGAGAACAGCAGGAAGAGGGAGAAGACCACCACGGTGTGGAAGAGCAGGCGGGTGACGACCTCCAGCACGATCGAGCGGCGCCGCTCCTCCAGGGTCGACCCGCCCCGCAGCCAGACCGGCCGGCCGGGCCGGTTGGCCGTGCTCGACGGCTCCGGTCGGCGGGGCCGGGGGCCGGTCCGGGAACGCTGGAAGATCAGGCTGGCCACGCCGGTCGCGGCGACCACCAGCACGGCCAGCTCCCCCATCGTGTCCCAGGCCCGGATGTCGACCAGGGTCACGTTGACCACGTTGCGGCCGTACCCCTGGTCGACCGCCAGCTCCGGGAACGCGTCGGAGATGGTGGGCGCCGACCGGGAAGCGGCAGCCGTCAGCGCCAGCCCGGCGGTGACGACCCCCACGGCGGTGCCGATCCCCCGGCGTACCCAGCGACTGCGCCGCAACGGGCGGGCCGAGAAGCGTTCCGGGAGCCGCCGCAGCACGAGCACGAACACCGCGATCGTGGCCGTCTCCACGAGAAACTGGGTCAGCGCGAGGTCCGGCGCCCCGTACAGCACGAAGAGCATCGCGGTGCCGTACCCGGTCATCCCGACCAGCAGCATCGCGGTGAGCCGCCGCCGGGCGCCCACCGCGAGGAACGCCGCGACGGAGACCACCGCCACCACCACGACCTGCAACGGGGTGTCCCAGGGGGCGATCCGCTCCCGCCAGGGCTGGGTGGCCAGCAGCGCCGCGGCGGTCACCACCGAGAGGGTCACCAGGATGGTGCCGAGGTACTGCGGCAGCGAACCCCGCTGGGTGGCGCCGGTCACCTCGACGGCGAGCCGGTCGAAGCGGCGGGTCAGCCACTCGTACCCCTCGTTGCCGCTGACCGGCGCGCGGAGCCGGGCCAGCGCCGGGGCGAGCGGGCCGCGCAGCGCGAACAGCGCCGCGCCGCCGGCCAGGGCGAGGGCGGAGAGGCCCAGCGCGGGGCTGAGGCCGTGCCACAGCGCCAGGTGGTCGTCCACCGTGCCGAAGACCTCGGCGTACGGGCTGAGCAGGCCGTCCAGGGCGCCGGCGGCAGGACCGGCGACCAGCCCCGCCCCGGCGAGCAGGGCCGGCGGTGTGAGCATCGCCGGGGCGATCCGCCCGACGTCGGTGGTTGGCACGCCGGGGCGGGTGGCGAACGCGCCCCAGACGAAGCGCGCGGTGTAGGCGACGGTCAACGCGGTGCCCGCCACCAGGCCGGCGACGACCACCGGGCGGTCGGTGAACGCGGCGAAGACCGCCTCCTTCGCCACGAAGCCGACCAGGGGCGGCAGCCCGGCCATCGACGCGGCCGCGACCACCGCCACGGCGGCCAGCAGCGGGGCGCGCCGGCCCAGCCCGGACAGCTCCCGCAGGTCCCGGGTGCCGGCGTCGTGGTCGACGATGCCCACGACGAGGAACAGCGCCGCCTTGAACAGGGCGTGCGCCAGCAGCATGGCCACCCCGGCCAGCGCGGCGTCCGGGGTGCCCGCCCCGACCACCACGGTGAGCAGGCCGAGTTGGCTGACGGTGCCGTACGCCAGCAGGAGCTTGAGGTCGGTCTGCCGCAGCGCCGCCCAGCCGCCGACCAGCAGGCTGGCCAGGCCTGCGGCCGTCACCACCGGCCGCCACGGTCCCACCGTCGCGAGCGCCGGCGCGAGCAGCCCGAGCAGGTACACGCCGGCCTTGACCATGGCGGCGGCGTGCAGGTACGCGCTGACCGGTGTGGGCGCCGCCATCGCCACCGGCAGCCAGGACTGGAACGGCAGCACCGCCGACTTGGAGAGCGCGCCGACCAGGATCAGCACGACCGCCGTGACGAGGTGGGCACCACCGGGCAGGGGTTGTTCCACGATCGTCGACCAGCGGTAGCTGCCGGCGTGTTCGCCGAGCATGATGAAACCGACCAGCATGGCCAGCCCGCCGAAGGTGGTGACGGTCAGCGCCTGGGCGGCCGCCCAGCGGCTGGAGCGCCGTTCGGTGCTGTGGCCGATCAGCAGGTACGAGAAGATCGTCGTGAGTTCCCAGCAGACGTAGAGCAGCAGCAGGTCGTCGGCGAGGACGAGGCCGAGCATCGCACCGGCGAACGCCACCAGCACCGCGACGAAGCGGCCCAGCCCGAGCGAGCCGGGGTGGAAGTAGCGGGCGCTGTAGATCAGCACCAGGGCGCCGACACCGCCGACGAGCAGGGTCATCAGCCAGGACAGCGTCGTCATGCGGAACGCGAGGTCCAGGCCGAGCTGCCGGATCCACGGGTACGTCTCGACGACCGTCCCGCCGTCGCGTACGGCCGGCGTGCGGGCCACGGCCCAGCCGAACGCGGCGGCCGGGGCGAGAGCCAGCGGATAGCAGGCACGCGGCCCCCACCACCGGACGAACAGCGGCGCGACGAGGGCCGCCACGAGGTGGAGGATCAGCAGTACGAGCACCCGCACTCCCGGTCGAGTTGCAGCGGCGCGCGCCGGAGACGGGCGGGCCGTGCCGCGCGAGCCGCCCGGTGGTGACGGCACCTAGGTGCGATCACACGCCAGTTCGCCGCCCGCCGAGGGCGTTTCGCGGTAATTGGGAGAAGACGTCGGGTGTTCGGTCAGGAGACGGCGGCGTCGGCGGGCAGCGTGGCCTCGCGGGCCGAACGCTCGCGGCGCACATCGACCAGCAGGTCGGGGCGGCCCAGTTGCAGGACGACCCGGTTGACCACGCGCTGGGCCGCCGCGAGCGAGCGCACCGAGAGCAGCCGGCCCCGGCTCTCGCGCCGCAGGACGAAGAAGTGCACCGCGGCGCGCACCTGACCCCGGTCGGCGGCGCTGGCCTGCGCGGTGGAGACGACCAGCTCGCGCAGGGCGCGGGCGAGACCCTCGGCGAGCTCCAGGTCCGCACCGGTGAGGCCGGTGCGGAGTGCGGCGAGATGACCGTCGACCTTGCGGATGAGCACGTCGGTGCCGGGCTCGACACTCCGCTTCTCGACCGTCATCCGATCCCCTCCACCCCACCATGTTGCGAGTGAAGTTACTTTATGTTGTGCGCCGGAAGCAAGCAGTTAAGTGAGACTTAACGCGTTCATCGCCACATCCATCGCGTAAGCGCCGGACCCGGACACAGTCAGCCTTCGCCCGTCGGTGCGTGTCACACCGGCGAGGCAGGATGGAGGGCGTGACGGATGTGATGGCGGGCTTCGGTGCGGCCACCCGGGAGTGGTTCACCGCCGCCTTCGCCGCGCCCACGGCGGCGCAGACCGGGGCGTGGGGTTCGATCGCCGCCGGCCACAACGCCCTGGTGGTGGCACCGACCGGGTCCGGCAAGACGCTCGCCGCCTTCCTCTGGTCACTCGACCGGCTGGCCCGGGAGCCGGCGCCGGCCGAGCCCCGGCGGCGCTGCCGGGTCCTCTACGTCAGCCCGCTCAAGGCCCTCGCCGTCGACGTGGAGCGCAACCTGCGCACCCCGCTGATCGGCATCCGGCAGGCGGCCACCCGGCTGGGCGTCGCCCCACCGGAGATCACCGTCGGCATGCGCACCGGCGACACCCCCGCCGACGAACGGCGAGCGTTCGCCCGCACCCCGCCGGACATCCTCATCACCACCCCCGAGTCCCTGTTCCTGCTGCTCACCTCCGCAGCGCGGGACTCGCTGCGGGGCATCGAGACGGTGATCGTCGACGAGGTGCACGCGGTCGCCGGCACCAAGCGCGGCGCACACCTCGCACTCTCCCTGGAGCGCCTCGACGAGCTGCTGCCCGCCCCGGCGCAGCGGATCGGTCTCTCCGCGACGGTCCGGCCGGTCGACACCACCGCCCGGTTCCTGGGCGGCGCCCGGCCGGTCGACGTGGTGGCCCCACCCACCGCCAAGACGATCGAGGTCAGCGTCCAGGTCCCGGTGGAGGACATGACCCGCCTCGACGAGCAGGAGCCGCCGGAGGACGACCTCGGCGGGTTGGGCCCCCGCCGGGCGTCGATCTGGCCCGCCGTCGAGGAGCGGGTCTTCTCGCTGATCCGGTCCCACCGCTCGACGATCGTCTTCACCAACTCACGGCGCTCCGCCGAACGCCTCTGCGCCCGGCTCAACGAGCTGGCCGCCGAGGAGATCGAGGCAGCCGCCGGTCCCGGCGGCAGCGGAGGCGGCCGGGACGGATCCGCGAGCGGGGCTCGGGGCGTACCCGGGGAGGTGTCGGACCGGGACGGCCCGGCGGCCCGGGATGTCCCGGCCCGGGGCGCGGACGCCTGGGGTGGGCCGG
>NZ_JBFAMU010000273.1:0-6663 GCF_040656655.1 Micromonospora sp. NPDC049799 | reverse complement strand
CGATCGGCCCGTAGGTGGAGCCCCAGCCCAGGACGAGGACCCGGGCGTCACCGTCGGGGTCCTCGACCTCCACCTCCGGCACCGGGATGCTGTCGGCGGCCCCGCCGGCGGATACGCCGACTCCGGCGGTCGCGCCGGTGCCGGGTGTCCCCCGGGCCGGCGCCAGTCCCAGCCGTCGGTCACGTCGGTGCCTCCCACTCCGTCCCCCGGTCCCCCGCTCCACGACCCGGGAGGGGCCGGGTGGCGATCGGCGGGACACCGCTTCCAGGATTACACGGATGCCACGCGTGGAGTCAGCGGTTGCCCCTCGTGATCGTCGGTGGCGGACGCGCGGCTGCGCCCTCCGGAGGCCGCCTCTAGGCTCACAGTGCCCACCCGCCCCGCACCACACGCGCCGCCCGGAGGTGTCCCATCGCCACGGTCGCCGGTTCCGGCAGTTCGACGAGCCCGGCTGTGCAGTTCGCCGAGTCGTACGTGACCGAGGACCTCGTCCTGCGGACGGCCCGCAGCCTCGCCCACGAGGTCGGCATCGAGGCGGTCACGCCCGGCGCGGGGGCCGCGCTGCGGCTGCTGGCCGCGGCCGGCAACGCCCGGGCGGTGGTGGAGATCGGCACCGGCACCGGAGTGAGCGGCGTGTGGCTGCTGCGCGGCATGCGGGCCGACGGCGTGCTCACCACCATCGACGTCGAGGTGGAGCACCAGCGGATCGCCCGCCGCATCTTCGTCGAGGCGGGCTTCCCCCCGGGGCGGACCCGGATCATCACCGGCCGCGCGCTGGACGTGCTGCCCCGGCTCGCGGACGGCGCGTACGACCTGGTCTTCGTCGACGCGGAGTCGACCGGCTTCGCCGCCTGCGTGGACGCCGCGCTGCGCCTGCTGCGGCCGGGGGGCGTGCTGGCCCTGAACGGCACGATGGCCGGCGGCCGGATCGGTGACCCGGCCGCCCGGGACGTCGAGACGGTCACCATCCGCGAGACGATCAAGGCGCTGCGGGAGTCCGAGCACTGGATCCCGGCGATGCTGCCCCTCGGCCACGGCCTCCTCGCGGCCGTCAAGTGCTGACCGTTCGGCCCTGACCTCTGCGCCGCGCATTTTCACGGAACAAGTGGCCATCCGACACGGAATGGGCACGCTTTCCGTGAAACTGCGCGGACGCCGGGGGCACGCCGGGCGGCGCGCGGGGAGCGTCAGCGGAGGGTTGCCAGCCAGCGGAGCAGGGAGCGTACGCCCCACCCGGTCGCGCCGCCGGTCAGTTCGGCGTCGTCGCCGTCGGCCCAGGACGGCGCGGACATGTCGATGTGCAGCCACCGGTCCCGCAGGTCACCGGTGAACTCCCGCAGGTACAGGGCGGCGGTCACCGACCCGGCACCCCGGTCCGGGGAGCTGTGCAGGTCGGCGAGGTCGCTGCCGAGGTACTCGACGTAGTCGGCGGGCAACGGCATCCGCCACGCCGCCTCGCCGGCCGCGTCGACCGCCGCCAGCACGTCGGCCGCGAGCCCGTCGTTCTCGCTGTACAGGGCGCCGTGACGTTTGCCGAGTGCCACCGCGTTCGCGCCGGTCAGCGTGGCCAGGTCGACCAGCAGGTCGGGCTTGAGCTCCCGCACGGCGTACGCGAGCGCGTCGGCGAGGACCAGCCGGCCCTCCGCGTCGGAGTTGGTGGTCTCGCTGGTCACACCGCCGTAGTGCCGGACGACGTCACCGGGGCGGAACGCGGAGCCGCTGACCATGTTCTCGGCCAGCGGGGCGAGCGTGGTGACCCGTACGGGCAGGCGCAGCGCCGCCGCGCCGAGGGTGGCCCCGACGACCGCCGCCGCACCGGCCATGTCCTTGCGCATGAGCTTCATCGCCGGCACCGGCTTGATCGAGATGCCGCCGGTGTCGAAGGTGATGCCCTTACCGACGAGCACCACGTGGGTGGTCGCCCCGGCGGGGTGCCAGTCCAGCTCGACCAGGCGTGGACCGTTAACCGAGCCGGCGCCGACGGCGAGGATGCCGCCGAAACCCTCGGCGGCCAGGTCGGCCGGCTCGCGTACCCGCAGGGTCAGGTCGGGCAGGTCGGCCGCGGCGGCGCGCACCTGCTCGACGAACCACTGCGGGTTCTTCACCGAGGAGGGCATGTTGGTGAGGTCACGGGCCAGGGCGGTCATCCGGCCGGTGGTGCGGGCCGCCTCGACCGCGTCGGCGTGGGTGGCCGGATCGGCGACCACCAGGTCCACGTCGGTCAGCGACGGCGTCGGGCCGGCGTCGGTCAGGCGGAACCGGTACGACGCGAGCAGCAGCCCCTCGACGAGACCACGCACCGCCGCCGGGGAGGCGTCGTCCGGCAGGGCGAACGTGACGTACGTCTCATCCCGCGCCGCGCGGGCGAGGGTCGCGCCGGCGCGCCGCCAGGCCACCTCGTCGCCGTCGCCGGTGCCGACCAGCAGCAGTCGACCGGGGGTCCGTCCGGGCCGCAGGTGTGCATACGTCTCGCCCGGCGCGCCGGTCAGCCGGGTGGCCGGGACCAGTGCGGCGACCTCCTCGACGACACCGGCCGGCAGTGCCGTGGTGACGGGCACCGGCTCCGGTGACTCCTCCCCGCGGGCCGGTCGGACAGGCAGGGCGAGGGTGTCGAGCCGCTCGGGCTCGGCGAGCAGACGGATGGCGAGCACGCGGGGCCGTACCTCCAGAAAGATCGCGGGGGTCGCGGACCCCGCGGGGATGTCGCGGGGTCCGGCCCCACGGAAACGAAGACCCTGAGCCACCGGCGTCGCCGGTGGCTCAGGGCTCGACGAACCGCCCGCGCCTGCGCGCGGACCGCTCCTTCATCAGCCGGCGGCCGCCTTCAGCGCGTCACCGAGTGCGTTGGCCTCGTCGGGAGTCATCTCGACGACGAGCCGGCCACCACCCTCCAGCGGGACCCGCATGACGATGCCCCGGCCCTCCTTGGTGACTTCCAGCGGACCGTCGCCCGTCCGCGGCTTCATCGCCGCCATGTTGTCTCCCCTCAGACCTGAACCAGGGTCGGTGGGTTGCCCCACAGCCACTTCGCCATGACCACCCGCAACCGGTGCGGGGGTGTCGACCAACGATTTTCCCTGATGAACACCGCCGGACCCAAACCGAAGCAGCATTGATGTAACAGCATCTAGCTTATCTTGAGAAGGCCTGTCACAATGTGCGGTCATGCAGGCACGGTCGGCACTCTTCGACCTGTACGGCGACTACCTCCGACCGAGGGGTGGCCGGGCACCGGTCTCCGCCCTGGTCAAGTTGCTCGCACCGCTGGGCGTCGCCCCGCCGGCGGTGCGTACGGCGGTGTCCCGGATGGTGCGCCAGGGATGGCTCGAACCGCTCCGGCTCAGCTCCGGGCCGGGATATTCGATCACACCGAAAGCCGCGCGTCGCCTCGACGAGGCAGCCGCCCGGATCTACCGCACCGGCCGGATCACCTGGGACGGCCGGTTCGACCTGCTCGTCCTGGAGGCGCCCACCTCGCGCCGGGAGCGCCAGCGGCTCGCCGCGAACCTGACCTTCCTCGGCTACGGCACGCTGGACGAGTGCACCTGGGTCGCCACGCGGCCCGGTGAGGACGTCGACCTGCTGCTCGACGAGGCGGGCGTGCGCTACGAACGGTTCACCGCCGCCCACGCCGCCGGCACGCCCGGCGCCATGGGCGTCGTCCGCCGGGCCTGGGACCTGGCCGAGATCGGCCGGGCGTACGAGCAGTTCGTCGCCGAGCAGCGTCCACTGCTGGGCGGCGTGACCACCCGCAGCCCGGACGAGGAGGCGTACGCGGCCCGGTTCCGGCTCGTGCACGCGTGGCGTACCTTCCTGTTCCGGGACCCGCAACTGCCACCGGCGCTGCTCCCCGAACGCTGGCCCGGCACCGCCGCGGCCAGTTTCTTCGACCGCCACGCGGCCCGGCTCCGGCCGGCCGCCGACCGGTACGTCGAGTCGTGCCTCGACGCCGGTAACCGCCTCGCCCGACAGAAGGGTCGTTGACACCGTGACCGAGCCGCTGCTCGTCGACCGCACCGACGCCGTGGTCACCCTCACCCTGAACCGCCCGACCGCGATGAACGCCCTCGACGTGGCGCTCAAGGAGGCCCTCCGGGACACCCTCGCGGAGCTGGAGACCGACCGGTCGTGCCGCGCGGTGGTGCTCGCCGGGGCGGGCGGGTCGTTCAGCGCCGGGCAGGACCTGCGCGAGCACGTGCAGACCCTGGAGTCGACCACCGGCAACCCGCTGGACACGGTCCGGGCGCACTACAACCCGATCGCCGCCCGGCTGGCCAACCTGCCCAAGCCGGTCGTCGCCGCCGTCCGGGGAATGGCCGCCGGGGCCGGCGCCTCGCTGGCCTTCCTGGCCGACATCCGCATCGGCGGGCCCTCGACCAGCTTCCTCATGGCGTTCGCCAAGGTGGGTCTCGCCGCCGACACCGGCGCCTCCTGGACGCTGCCCCGGCTGGTCGGCCACGCCAAGGCGGTCGAGCTGCTGATGCTCGCCGAGCCGGTACGCGCCGAGGAGGCCTGCCACCTGGGCCTGCTGAACCGCCTGGTGGCCGACGACGAGGAGGTGCTGCCGGCGGCGCAGGAGCTCGCCGCCCGGCTCGCCGCCGGTCCGACCATCGCGTACGGGGCGATCAAGCGGCAGCTCTCCATCGCCGACGCCGGCACCCTCGCCGACGCGCTCGCCGCCGAGGCGCAGGCGCAGTCCATCTGCGGAGGCACCGCCGACCACCGCTCCGCCACGATGGCCTTCGTGAACAAGCAGAAGCCGGTCTTCGAGGGGCACTGAACGCGTTCCGCACACCGCCCTTACCGTCCTCGAACGTCGCAGGCCTAGCGTCGGGTCACATGACTGAGCGGGAAGCGGTGGCGCACCTGCTGCGCCGTGCCACCTTCGGGCCGACGGCCGACGAGGTGGACGCGGCGGAGCGGGCGGGCGTCGCCGCCACACTCCACGCACTGCTCGCCGGCCCGGCCCCGAAGGGGGCGGGCACACCGCTGCCCGCGCTCGGCCCGGACCCGTACGCGGACCTCGCCGAGAAGCCGAGCCGGGAACAGCGGCAGAAGGCCAACCAGGAGCGCCGCGAACAGCTGCGCCGGCTGACCGACTGGTGGCTGGACCGGATGGTGGCCGCCGACGACAGGTTGGGCGAGAAGCTGCTGTTCTTCTGGCACGGCCACTGGGCCACCAGCGCGCAGAAGGTCCGCTCCGCCCCGATGCTGCTGCGGCAGTTGGAGACGCTGCGCCGGCACGGGCAGGGCCCCCTGGAGCCCCTGGTGACCGCCATGGTGCGCGACCCCGCCCTGATCCACTGGCTGGACGGCCAGAAGAACACCCGTAGGGCGCCCAACGAGAACCTCGCCCGGGAGCTGATGGAACTCTTCACGCTCGGCATCGGCGGCGGCTACACCGAGGCGGACGTGAAGGAGGGCGCCCGAGCGCTCACCGGCTGGGTGGTGGACCGCCGCACCGGCGCGGCCCGGTTCGAGCAACGCCGGCACGACCCCGGGACGAAGACGATCCTCGGGGTGACCGCGGCGCACGACGCCGACTCGTACGCCCGACTGCTGGCCGGCCGGCCGGAGACCGCGCGGTTCGTCGCGGAACGGCTGTGGTTCCGTTTCGCCGGCCCGGACGTGCCCGCCCCGGCCGAGCTCTCCGGCCCGGACATGATCGGCACGCTGCGCCGGGTCCTCACCGCCCCGGCCTTCGCGCAGACCCGGGACACTCTCGTCAAGCAGCCCGTCGAGTGGCTGGTGGGGGCGCTCCGGCAACTCGGCGTACGACCGTCCGCCCTGCCCGAGCAACGTCGGCGGCAACTGCTCGCCGGTTTGAACGCGATGGACCAGGTGCCGCTGCGCCCACCGAGCGTCGGTGGCTGGCCGGCGGGCAACGCCTGGCTGACCACCTCGTCACTGCAGGCCCGGCTCCGGCTGGCGAACCTGCTCGCCACGCTCGCGGCCCCCGCCGCACTGGCCCGGCTGACCGCCGCGCCACCCGAGGGTCGCCCCGAGGCGCTGGCTCGGCTGCTCGTCGTGGACCGGTGGTCCGCCCGGACGCGCGCCGCCCTCGCGCCGCTGGCCGGCGAACCGCGCCGGCTGCTGACCGCCGGTCTGGTCAGTCCCGAGTACACCGTCAGCTGAGCCGGAGGAGCACCCGATGGACACCCTGACCCGACGACGCTTCCTGGTCACGAGCGGCGTGGTCGGTGCGACCGCCCTCGCGGCCGGCGCCGCCACGTACCGTCTCGACGACCTGTTCGCCACCGCCGGCGACCGCGACCCGGACGCCCGCACCCTGGTCCTGGTCACCCTGTACGGCGGCAACGACGGCCTGAACACCGTCATCCCGTACGCCGACCCCGCCTACCACGACGCGCGGCCCGAGCTGGCGTACACGGCGGAGCAGGTCAAGCGGCTGGATGACACGGTGGGCCTGAACCCGGCGCTGGGCGGATTGCACCGCCTGCACACCGAGGGCCGGCTCGCGGTGGTCCGCGGGGTCGGCTACCCGAAGCCGGACCGCAGCCACTTCCGGTCGATGGACATCTGGCACACCGCCGAGCCGGAGCGCCCCGGCACCACCGGCTGGCTCGGCCGGTGGCTCGACCGGGCCGGCGGCGACCCGCGGCTCGCCGTCTCGTTCGAGCCGGCCCTGCCGCCGTTGCTCGC
>NZ_JBFAMU010000272.1:0-6674 GCF_040656655.1 Micromonospora sp. NPDC049799 | reverse complement strand
CGGCGCAGCCGACGGACTCGGCCGCCGCCCGGGCCCGCTCCCGGGCGACCGCGCGGCGGACGTCGCGCACCTCCAGGCCGAAGGCGATGTTCTCGGCGACGGTCAGGTGCGGGAACAGGGCGTACGACTGGAAGACCATCGACACGTTGCGCAGGCCGGGACGCCGGTCGGTGACGTCCCGGCCGGCGATGTGGACGCGGCCGGCGGTGACCGGTTCCAGACCGGCCACCACCCGCAGCACCGTCGACTTGCCCGCGCCGGAGGGGCCGAGGACGACCAGCAGTTCCCCCCGGCCGACGGTGAGGTCCACCTCGTGCAGCACGGTCGTACCGCGGTAGGCGGCCGAGACGCCCTCGAGGATCAGGCCGGCTCCGGTCACCCCTGCTCGCCCCGGGCGAACAGTGGTCGGGTCTGCTGGTCGAGATCCCGGATGACGTCGTCGAGCTTGTCGCCCCGGTGCATCGCGTTCTCCAGGATGCCGTAGGCGACGTCCTCGATCTCCGGCCAGGTGGAGACGGTCGGCAGCGCCCGCACGGTGGGGATCGCGTCGAGGAACACCTTCGCGCTTCGCGGCGGCTGCGACGGGCCGAGGAACGCCGACGACTGCGAGACGCCGATGTGCGACGGCACGGTACGACCGGTCGCCGCGATGATCTTCTGCCCCTCCTCGCCGATGGCGTACTCCAGGAACCGCCAGGCGGCGTCCTTGTTCTTCGAACCGCGCGTCATGCAGTACGCGTCGGAGTGCAGTACGCCCACCGACTTCTGGTAGACCGGCAGCGGCGCGACGTCCCACTCGAAGTCGGTGATGGTGCGGAAGTTGGTGGTGGCCCGCCGCGACGTCATCAGCATGGCGAGGCGACCGTTGGCGAACCGGGACTCGTCGTCCTCCGCCTCCACCTCCTCGTCGGTCGGCACCACCCCGTACGCCTGCCGCAGGTCGACCAGGTTCTTCAGCGCCTCCCGGGCGGCCGGGGTGTCCAGGGCCAGCCGGGTCGGCTTCTCGGTGTCGTCCACGATGTCGCCGCCGTTGGACCAGACGAACGGCGCCAGCCGGATGATCGACGGCTCGACGCCCAGGCCGTGCACGGCCGGGCGCTGGGCGGCGCCCTCGCTCTCGGTGCCCCGGACGACCAGCCCGCGCGAGTCGCGGGTCATCGCGGTGGCCGTACCGACCAGGTCGTTCCAGGTCCACCCGGCCTTCGGCTCGGGCACGCCGTGCTTCTGGAAGAGGCTGCGGTTGTAGTACACAGCGAGGCTGGACACGTTCTGCGGCAGGCAGAGCTGCTTGCCGCCCCACGTGAAGGCCTCCATCGCCACCGGGTAGTACGCGGCCGGGTCGACCACGTCCGAGGCGGCGATCCGCCCGTCCAGCGGCTCGACGACGCCCTTCGCCGCGAACTGGCCGTAGAACCGGTAGTTCATCAGGAACAGGTCCGGCGGGGCACCACCGGCGACCGACGTGGCCAGTCGGGCCAGCAGGTCCTTGCGGTCGCTGGCCTCGATCAGCTGCACCTCGGACCCGGGCCGGGCCTTGGCGTACGCGTCGAGCAGCGTGCGGTACGCGGCCAGTTCCTCCGGCGCGCCGAAGACCAGCAGCTTGACCGGGCCGCCCCGCTCGGAGGAGGAGTCGTCGCCGGACCCACAGCCGGTCAGCACCAGCAGGGCGGACAACAGCAGGGCGAGCAGCGCCTTGGGTCTCACGATCGTCCCCTCGGATCGTCGTCGTGGTGCAGGAAGCGCCGCTGGGCGAGCACGAACACGAGCAGCGCCGGAACCGTCGCGACGACCGCGCCGGCCAGGAAGACCGGGAAGTTCGTCGGATCCAGCACCGACAGCGAACGCAGCGCCAGCGGAAGGGTGAACAGGTCGCGGTCGTAGACGTAGATCAGCGGGTCGAGGAAGTTCGACCAGGTCAGCACGAAGGTGAGCGCCGTGAGCGCGGCGGTGACCGGGCGGACCAGCGGGAGCGCCACCCGCCACCACGTACGCATCGGCGACAGGTCCTCCACCAGGCAGGCGTCGTAGAGATCCGCCGGCAACGCCCGGAAGGCCAGGTAGTAGACCAGGACGTAGAGCGGCGAGGTGCCCAGCAACGCCGGGGCGATCAAGGGCACCAGCGTATCGGTCAGCCCCAGCGCGCGGAAGATCGCGAAGCGGGGAACCAGCAGCGCGGTGGCCGGCACCATCAGGGCGACCAGGGTCGCCGTGACCACGGCCGCGGTGGTGCGCGGGGCGACCCGGGCCAGCGCGAAGCCCGCGAGCGAGGCGACCAGCACGCTCAGCGGCACCGCGACGACCGCCACCAGCACCGAGTTGAGCGAGGCGCGCAGCAGCCCGCCAAGCTCCACGGCCTGCGTGTAGCCGGTGGTCGACACCGGGTCGGGCACGAGCTGCGGCGTCGGCGACGGCGGCAGGCCGGGCTCGGTGAACGAACCGGACACCAGCAGCAGCAGCGGTGGGACGAAGACGAGGAGGACGAAGGCCGCGCCGAGCGTACGCCAGATCCGGCCGGCCGCCTCGGGCAGCGGTGAGGGGCCGCTCGCGCGGCCCCTCACCCGGTTGGTGCCGATCGTGTTCCGCCTAGCTCAGCTTCAGCTGCCAGGCGCCGAGACCGTGCGAGGCGGCGTACAGGACCCGCTTGCCCGGCACGATGGTCAGCCCGGCGACCTCGACGTTCGGCATGCCGCCGGCCGCCTTGACCCAGCTCGTCGAGCCCTTGGCCAGCCGCAGCACACCGAAGTCGGTGGACGCGTACAGGTCACCGGTGACGTCGTCGCGGACCAGGTCCGTGATCGGCTGGTCGCCGAAGTCGTACGACCGGTCGGTCCACGTCGCCGCCGCACCGTCCACCTTCACCTCGAACGCGTGGCCCTGTGTGGCCGGGGTGTTCGAGTTGAAGCCGCTGTAGGACACCCACGCCCGGGTCGGGTCGGCCGGGTCGATGTGGATGCTCGTGACGAAGCGGTTCGGCGTCGTGGCGTTGTCGATCCGCGTCCACGTCACGTCCGCGGCCGACTCGGCGTCGACGTTGCGGGTGACGAAGACCCGGCCGGTGCTGGTCGCCGCGTACGCGGTGGACGAGTCGGAGTCGACCCGCTGGACCACCGAGACCGCGCCGCCGGCCCGGTCACCCCACGCGGCGTCGGTGAGCCGGGTGGTGCCCAGCTCCGCCCAGTCACCGCACTGCGCCTCGAAGGTGCCGGTCCAGCTGTTGCAGATCCGGTTGGCCTCCTCCATGCTGCGGTCGCCCAGGCCGAAGGTCTTCGTGCGGTAGACCGTCCGACCGGTGCCGGCGAACATCGTGCCGCTGACCTTCGGGTCGCTGATCACCGGGGCGTAGAACAGGGTGCCCGCCTGACCGAAGACGCCGTCGTAGACCGAGATCCAACTGCCGATGTCACCGTTGTTGAAGTTCACCTCGGGGGTGGCGTCGTAGAACGTGTGGAACCGGAACTCCGGCTTGGCGACGTCGAAGCCGGAGGCGCCGCCGTCACCGATCATGGTGTTGACCCAGCGCTTGCGCTGGCCCTTGTTCTCCCAGGTGCCGTTGTCCTGCGTGCCGCCCTGAAGCAGGTTCACGTCGTGCGGGCTGACCGACAGGCTGATGAACTGCAGCGTCGTCATGCCCTTGTTGACGCCCTCCAGCTTCGAGGGGATCTTCGAGAGCATCTGCCTGCAGCGGTCCTTCTGCGCCGCGGCGGTCGGCCCGGTGAAGTTGCGGGCCGGGTTGTCGCACCAGGCGGAGCGGTCCACGAACTGGCCGCTGGAGCGCATGATGCCGCCGTCGTTGGCCTCGAAGAACTGGAACGGGTTGCGCGGGTTGGTGACCAGGGCGTGCTGGTCGGGGTGCAGACCGTTCGGGTGCAGCTCGTCGGTGCCGTCGAAGGTCATGTCGGTGCCGCTGACCCCCGCGTCGGTGGAGAGGACGACCGCCCGCTTGTGGGCGACGGTCTCGCCGTAGACGTACGAGCCACCGGTGTAGACGACGTCCGGGTGCCCGGGCGGGGTGTGGACGAACACGTCGTACCAGCACTGGCCGGTGCACTGGTTGAAGGTCGCGAAGCCGGTGTCGGCCGGGTTGGAGCTGGTCAGGTCGGCGAACGCCGGGGTGCCGGCGGCCACGTCGTCGCTCCGGAAGAGCCGCGAGTACGGGTTGCCGATGTTGCCCTCGTAGACGTACATCCGGGTCTTGCCGTTCGGCAGCGCGGTCACGTCGATCGCGGCCCGGGTCTGGAAGACGGCCCGGTTGAGCGACTCCTTGATCTGCGTCCAGGTGGCGCCGGCGTCCGCCGAGCGCCAGACGCCCCGGGCGTACGAGGAGGCGTAGACGATGTTCGAGTTCTTCGGGTCGAGCTTGACGTAGCGCACGCCGCGCGGGGAGCAGGCGGCGGTGTTGTTGTACTCGGCGGCGCTGCCGGTGCAGTCGGCGGCGTTGGCCGAACCGTTGTGCAGGAAGGTCCAGTTCTTCCCGCCGTCGGTGGTCTTGTACAGACCCCACTTCGCCGCGTCCGGCACGGGCCGGGTGACGCCGGTGCAGCAGGAGCTGGACATGCCGCGCAGCGCGGTGGTCGTGGCGACGTAGATGGTCTTCGGGTCGCCCGGCTTGATGGTGATCTCGCCGAGGCCCTTGCCGGACAGGACGTCCTTGCCGATCGGGGCGGACCAGGTCAGGCCACCGTTGGTGGACTTGTAGAGGCCGACGCCGGCGACGCAGCCGGAGGCGCAGGTGTTGGCCTCACCGGTGCCGACGTAGATGGTCAGGCCGGTCCTGTCGTTGCGGTCGATCTTCACCGAGCCGGCGGCGTTGATGCCGAGCGGGCCACCGAGGTAGAACCATCGGGGCTCGGCGGCGAGGATGTTCAGGGTGCCCCAGACGCCACCGCCGGCCGGCGTGGCGTACGCCCGGCACAGCAGCTGGGAGCAGTCGGGGCTGATGTCCAGCGAGGTGACCCGGCCGCCCGCGACGTACTCGTTGGGCACGTAGTTGAAGGCGTTGCGGTACTCGGTGAACGGGTAGAGCGCCTCGCTCGGACCGACGTTGGTCCAGCGGCTGGCGCCCCGGAACCGCTTCTCGGCCGACGCGTACGCCGCCTTCGACCGGTCCACCTGGGAGATGCTGATGGTGTCGGCGGGGTAGGCCCGCTCCAGGAACTCCTGCTGGGCGGCACTGCCGGGGCCGTCCGGCGACATGCCGTCGCTGCCCGGCACCGCCTGGCGCAACCGTTCGAGGTGCGCGCCGGTGGCGTTCGGCAGCTCGCCGTCACCGACGGCGGCGGCGGCCGGCGCCTCGGTGCCGGTGAAGTGGATGCCGGCGGCACCCGTGGTCGCCACAAGGGCGGCGACCGCTAGTCCTGCGAGTAGATGGCGACTTCTGCGCTTCACGAGGGTCCTCCCGGGAACGCGTCACCACAGCGCGGTGTCCCGGATTGGCGACCGTCGCTGGCAGCGTCCATGCAGGAGGATGTCAGAGGGCAAACAACCGGCACAATCCTCTGCGTCGGTTTGTGTTGTCACATGGTTGCAATCGCATATGACGGGTAGTGCGTGCCCATGCCAGCCCACTATGAGGACTACCCGCGGACCGCCGTCGTCACCGGCGCGGATTCCGGCATCGGCAAGGCCTGTGCCGTGGCACTCGCCGAGGCCGGCTTCGACATCGGCATCACCTGGTACGGCGACCCGGAGGGAGCCGAGCGGACCGCCGCCGAGGTGCGCGGCGCCGGCCAACGCTGCGAGGTCGCCGAGCTGGACCTGACCCGGCTGCCGGAGGCCGCCGCCGTGGTCGACGACCTCGCCGACCGGCTCGGCGGAGTCGGCGTGCTGGTGAACAACGCCGGCACCGGCGCCTCGGCGGCCTTCGTCGACACCACCTGGGAGCAGTGGCGGGAGGTGCTCGCCGTGGACCTGGACGGGCCGTTCCTCTGCGCCCAGCGGGTCGCCCGCCGGATGCGGACGGCCGGCCGGGGCGGACGGATCGTGAACATCACCAGCGTGCACGAGCACGCCCCACGGGTGGGCTCGGCCGCGTACTGCGCCGCCAAGGGCGGTCTGGGGCTGCTGACGAAGGTGATGGCGCAGGAGTTGGCCGCCGACGGGATCACCGTCAACGCGGTCGCCCCCGGGGAGATCTCCACCCCGATGACGGGACAGGAGGACGTCGACCCGTTCACACAGTCGCGGCCGGGCGTACCGGTGGGTCGTCCCGGCGACGCGCGGGAGGTCGCCGCGGTGGTCGCCCTGCTCGCCTCGCCCGCCGCGGCCTACGTCACCGGGGCCTCCTGGCCGGTCGACGGCGGCATGCTGCTGATGGGCCCCCAGGCCGCGGCGCTGCCCGACGAGTCGTGGCGGCAGGTCGAGTCGACGTAACAGTCGGTCACGAATTGGGTTCACAGTGTCCACCTAGGGTGGTCGTCGGCCCGGTCGCACGAACGGCCGGGCCGACGATCGGCCCCCACCCGGGGCCCCGACGGAAGGACACACCATGCCCTTCGCCCAGCGGATCGCCGCGCTCTCGACGGCTTCCCTCCTCGCCACCGGCGTGCTCACCGGCGCGGTCGCTCCCCCGGCCGCCCACGCCTCCACTGCGACCCCCACCACCGTCCTGCTGCTGAGCGTCGAACCGCACGTCGACGGCGCTCCCCGGGTCGCCACGCTGCGCTGCGAGCCGGCCG
>NZ_JBFAMU010000271.1:0-6677 GCF_040656655.1 Micromonospora sp. NPDC049799 | reverse complement strand
CGGCCCTCGCGGCGGAGCGCATCCGGGCCGGTGCGCCCGGCGAGACGCTCACGCCGCTCTACCTGCGTCGGCCCGACGCCGTGGCAGCCACGGCGCGCAAGCCGGTCCTGCCGTGAGCGGGGTACGGCTGGAACGGTTCCGGTGGTGGCACATCGACGAGGTGCTGCCCATCGAGGCGGACCTGTTCGGTGCGGAGCAGTGGTCGGCGGCGATGTTCTGGAACGAGTTGGCCAACGGCCACCACTACCTGGTCGCCGTCGACGACGACACCGTGCTCGGGTACGCGGGCCTCACCGCCGCCCCGTCCGACGAGGCGTGGGTGCAGAACGTCGCGGTCCGGCGCGACGCCCAGCGGCGCGGCATCGGCCGCCTGCTGCTGGAGGCGCTGCTCGCCGAGGCCGCACGGCTCGGTGCCCGCAGCACCCTGCTGGAGGTCGCGGCGGACAACGGCCCGGCCCAGAAGCTCTACGCGTCCTACGGGTTCGAGATCATCGGCGTGCGACGCGGCTACTACCAACCCAGCAACACCGACGCGCTGGTCATGCAGCGACAAGAGGCAGTGAGCAATGGCTGACGAACCCCTGGTCCTCGGCATCGAGACGTCCTGCGACGAGACCGGCGTCGGCATCGTCCGCGGGCACACCCTGCTCGCCGACGCCCTCGCCTCCAGCGTCGACCAGCACGCCCGCTTCGGCGGCGTGGTGCCGGAGGTGGCCAGCCGCGCCCACCTGGAGGCCATCGTGCCGACCATGGACCGCGCCCTGCGCGAGGCGGGCGTGACCCTCGCCGACGTCGACGCGATCGCCGTCACCGCCGGACCCGGGCTGGCCGGCGCCCTGCTCGTCGGAGTGGCCGCCGCCAAGGGGTACGCGCTGGCCGCCGAGAAGCCCGTCTACGGCGTCAACCACCTGGCCGCGCACGTCGCCGTGGACACCCTCGAACACGGTCCGCTGCCCGAGCCGGCCGTCGCGTTGCTGGTCTCCGGCGGGCACTCCTCGCTGCTCCTCGTCGACGATCTCGCCCGGGGCGTGACCCCGCTCGGCGCCACCATCGACGACGCGGCCGGCGAGGCGTTCGACAAGATCGCTCGGCTGCTCGGCCTGCCGTTCCCCGGCGGCCCGTACGTCGACCGGGAGGCCCGGGCCGGCGACCCGGCCTCCATCGCCTTCCCGCGCGGGCTCACCGCGCCCAAGGACCTGGCCGCCCACCGCTTCGACTTCTCCTTCTCCGGGCTGAAGACAGCGGTGGCCCGCTGGGTCGAGGCGCGGCAGCGGGCCGGCGAGCCGGTGCCGGTCGCCGACGTCGCCGCGTCCTTCCAGGAGGCGGTCTGCGACGTGCTGGTCGGCAAGGCGTTGGACGCCTGCCGGACCAACGGCGTCGAGACCCTCGTCATCGGTGGGGGAGTCGCCGCCAACTCCCGGCTGCGGGCGATGGCCGAGCACCGGGCGGCGAAGCACGGGATCCGGGTCCGGGTGCCCCGCCCGAAGCTCTGCACGGACAACGGCGCCATGGTCGCCGCGCTCGGCTCGCACCTCGTCGCCGCGGGCGTCGCGGCCAGCCGGCTGGACCTGCCCGCCGACTCGGCGATGCCGCTGACCAGGGTCAGCGTGTGAGGGAGGGGACGGCCGACGTGATCGTACGGATGTGGGAGGCGCGGGCGGAGCCGTACGGGATGGCGGACCTCGTCACCTGGGTCTGTGACACCGCCCTGCCGGAGTTCGACCACGACCCGCTGCACGTGGCCAGCGAGGTGTTCTCCTCCACCGACCACCGGGTGGTGGTCATCTCCAAGTGGCGCAGCAACCCGCGACCGCTGCCGGACCCGCCTGCCATGCTGCTCGCCCGCCCACCGCACTCCTGGGACTTCACCCAGGTCGACCGCTGACCGTGCTCAGAACCGCAGCGTGGGAGCCGGATTGGGTCGCGTCCGCATGGAGCGGTCCATCGCCACGGTGACTGACGGCAGCCACTCCAGGGTGCCGTCGCTCTTGGTGACGGTCGGCACGGAGCCGGCCATCGCGTAGGACAGGTTCCCGTCGAGCAGGTACTCCCGGGAGCCGACCTCGAAGACGTACCGCTCGTCGTTCTCGGTGATCTGCCGGTCGTCGAGGCAGTACGTGCCGAACGGCCATTCCGGCTCGGTGGCCTGACGGACGATCTCGCGAGCCTCTTCGTACGTGACGGTCATGGCGGCTGATCCTATCGGCGGGTCCGGACGAACTCACTGAGGTGGGACGGCGTCGGGACATCGTCCAAGCGGACGAAGGACGTGTCCTTGGCGATGTCGAAGTAGCTGGCCACGTCCACGCCGGCGTTCTGACCATCGACGAACCGCACGGTGCCGCCGACGTTCTCCACGTTGAACACGTGGGCGCCGTTGCCCTGCCACTTGGCGTAGACCACGCCACGGGACCCCGGCCCGAAGGTCTCGAACGCCTTTTCGATGTCCCCCTTGGCCCCCGGGGTGAACGTCCGGCCCCACGCGTTCTCCAGGTCGGCGAGAGGGCGTCCGCGGAAGAGGTGGAACCGGTCGGGAAGGGCGGTCGCCTCCGCGTCGACCCCCCGGCGGCGCAGCTCGTACGCCTGCACGCAGTGCGTGCAGTTGGCCGAGTAGTGCGGGGTGCTGGTGTCGAACTTCGGGTTCACCCGGGCGAGGTCGTCGGCGATGCGCTTCTCCACCTTGCGGGCGGCCCGCTTCGCCCCGGCCGTCCGCACCAGCTTCAGCAGCTTCTTCGCCTGGTCGAGGATCTGTTTCAGCAGGGTGCGAACCTGTTGAACGACCTGCTTGACCAGTTGCCGGCAGGCGAGGCGGGTGGCGGCGATGAACGCCGGCACGGTGGCGGTGGACGCGCCGAAGGTCGCCACCGCGGCGGCGATCGCCATCGTCACCTGGACCAGCAGGATGACGAGCTGGACGAAGAACGCGATCTTCAGGGCCAGCGTCATGGCCGCGAAGACGATGAGGACGCTGCCGATGAGCTGGGCGGCGATCGCGTCCTCCAGCAGCCGCCGGCGTGGGCCGTCGTCGGCGTCCCACCACCGCCCGAACGCGTCGGTGGTCGTCCCGGCGTTGTGCCGGCACACCGCGTCGGCGGCGTCGTTGGCGCGGTCGGCGGCACCCTGCAACCGCGCCCCGAAGGCCAGCCACTGCTGCCCGGCGGCGAAGAGCAGCTCCTCGTCGGCCTCCGGCCACTCCAGGCCGACCCAGCTGAGCGGTTCGGTCAGCTCGGCCGGCAGCTCCAGGCCCACGGCTCAGCCGCCGAGACGGCCGTGCAGCGACTGGAACAGCTCGCCCGACCGCTGGTCCGTCTCGACCACCTGCGCGGCCCAGTCGGCCAGCCCTTCGGCCGCGCCGAGCAGTTGCTGCACGTGCGAGCCGTACGTCTCCAGGGCGTGTGACAGCACCTCCGTGTAGGCGGCACCGAAGACGCTGCCCGGCTCGTCGGCGCCCCACGGGTTCTCGGAGGTGACCGTGGCGCTCAGGGCGGCGAGCCCGTCCTCCAGCTCGACCGCGGCCCCGGCGATGGCCTGGGCCGAACCGGCCAGCACCTCGGGTTCGGTGTGCATCGGCTTCATCAGGCGTCTCCCGTCAGTTCGGTCGGCCGAGCCGGTCGGCGATCTGCTGTGCCGCGGCGGTCATGTCGTCGAGCCGCCGCTGCGCGGTCGTGCCGACGTCGCGCAGCAGCGGGCCGAGCCCCTCCGGGAGGGTCACCGGCGCGGCGGTGAGCTGCTCCTGGAGGGCCGCCTGCACCTCGGCGCGGGCCGCGGCGAACGCCTCCAGGATCGCCGCCGCCAGGTCCGCCGCCGGTAGGCGCAGGGCGCGCGGGTCGAGGTCGAGGTCGAGGAGGTCACCGGTGCCGTCGACGGTCAGGTGCACCAGGCCGTCCGCCGCCACGGCGGAGGCGCGGGTGGCCGTGAAGCGGCCGAGCAGGCCGTCCGGCCGGTCGTACTGGTCGGTCACGGGGACACCTCGATCCTGGATCGACTGTGGAGTGTCGATGGCTCGCATTCCGCAGCAGCCTAACGGTGCGCCGCCAGTGCCCTTCCGGGCGGCATCAATTCGGCGGTTCGGGAGCGACTCGCCGTCGTCGCGTACCACGATGGTGGGGTGGACCTGTGACCGGCGGCCGGCCGGCGGCGCGACGGGGACGTGACGGTGGAAGCTCTGGTCCTGATAGTGGTGCTGGGCAGCACGGTGCTGATCGGTACCACGCTCGGCGGGCGCTACAGCGTGGCTCCCCCGGTCCTGCTCATCGCGATGGGCGCGTTGCTCGCGCTCCTTTCGCCGCTGTCGCACGTCGTGCTCGGTCCCGAGGTGGTGCTGCTGCTGTTCCTGCCGGCGATCCTCTACCGGGAGAGCATCACCACCAGCCTGCGGGAGATCCGCGCCAACCTTTTCGTGATCACGTTGCTCGCGGTGGGGTTGGTCGGGGTGACGATGGTCGGGGTCGCGTTGCTCGCGCGGCAGTTCGGCGTCGACCCGGAGGCGGCCTGGGTGCTCGGCGCGGTGCTCGCGCCGACCGACGCCGCGGCGGTCTCCGGCCTGGCGAAGCGGATGCCGCGCCGTCTCCTCACCACCCTGCACGCGGAGAGCCTGATCAACGACGGCACCGCCCTGGTGCTGTTCTCGGTCGCGGTGGGCCTGATCGTCAGCGGCATCGAGCCGACGCCCCTGGGGCTGATCGCGCGGTTCGCCGGCGCGGCGGTGGGAGGTGTCGCCGCCGGCCTGCTGGTCGGCGGGGCGGTGATCCTGATCCGCCGACGCCTCGACGACCCGCAGCGGGAGGGCGGGCTGAGCGTGCTCACCCCGTTCGCCGCGTTCCTCCTCGCCGAGCTCGTCCACGCCAGTGGTGTGCTGGCGGTGGTCGTCGCGGGCCTGCTGCTTTCGTACGCCGGCCCGCGGATCATCCGGGCCCGGTCGCGGGTGGTGGCGTACACCTTCTGGGACCTGTCCACGTTCCTGATCAACGGCAGCCTGTTCGTGCTCCTCGGCATGCAGGTCCCGCGCGCCCTGCGGGGTCTCACCAGCATCTCGACGGGGCGGGCGGTGGTCATCGCCGTGGTGGTGACCGTCCTGGTGGTGGCGATCCGGATGGCGTGGATCCACCTCAGTACGGCCGCGGTTCGGCTCTTCGACCGGTCGGCCCGGGACAATCCGGAGTTTTCCTGGCGGGTGGCCACGGCGGCCGGGTGGGCCGGCTTCCGGGGGGCGGTCTCCCTCGCGGCGGCCCTCGCGGTCCCCATGGCGATGTCCAGCGGGGCGCCCGTCTTCGAACGTGACCTGATCCTCTTCGTGACCACGCTGGTCATCGTGTTCATCATGCTGGTCCAGGGCACGACGTTGCCGGTTGTCGTCCGGTGGGCCGGTCTCGTCGGCGACCAGCGGCGTGGGGACGAGGTGCGGCTGGCCCGGATGCGTGCCACCGAGGTCGGCCTGGCGGCGTTGCCTGGGATCGCCGACCGGTTGGGCGTGCAACGGGACGTGGTGGACCGGCTCCGGGCCGACTACGAGGAGCACCTGCACCACGTCCGGTCGCTGGACACCGCTCAGGAGGTCGAGGAGGCCGCGGGGGCCGCGGACCTCGACCGGCGGCTGCGGCTGGCCGTCCTCGACCACAAGCGCCGCGAGCTGACGCGGTTGCGGGATTCGAACGAGATCGACGACTTCGTGCTGCGCGATGTGCAGGCTGAACTGGACATCGAGGAGATCCGCCTGCTGGGGCCGGCGACCCCCGAGTGACCCGACGGTGGAGGTGTCAGCGGATCGGCACCGTCGCGGTCACGGTGGACTGGTCGAGGTCGGAGATGCGGGCGGTGATCCGCACCGTCCAGTCGCCCGGTACGGGAAAGCGAAGCTCGGCGCTGGCGTGGTGCGGCTCCGGCGTGTCGACTCCGACGGTGATCGGTTCGATGCCGGCGGCCGGCAGGGCGGCGGTGACGGTCCACTCGACGACCGGCAGCGGTCTGGCCTCCGGCGTGTAGACGTAGGCGTGCAGGCTGTTCGGTGTGCCCGCCTGTGCGGGGTAGACGTCGAACTGCACGGTGAGCAGGTCGGTGTCGAGGGACCGGGCGACACCCTCCCGGACGGCTCCGGCGGCCTCCGTGCCGGCGGTACGACCCGGTGGGGTCTGCACGAGCATCGCGGTGAGAGCCAGCACCACCGCGGTGACGGCCAGCTCGACACCGGCCGCGCGGACGACCCACCGGGGGTGGTTCGCGGCGACCCGGCGCCGGACGAGGTTGCGCTGCCCGGCGGCCACCGCGAGGACGGCGACCAGGAGTCCCGCCTTCGCGCACAGCAGCCGCCCGTACGTGCTGCCGAGCAGCGCCGACGGCCGGCCGAGTTCGATCGCGGCCTGGCTCAGGCCGGCGACGACGAGCCAGCACACCGCCACCGTGGCCCACCGGGACCAGGCCGGCAGGATCCGGGCGAGCACCCTTTCGTGGGTCCGGCGCAGGAGGAACACCGTGAGGGTGAGCAACCCGCCCAGCCAGACGGTCACCCCGGCGACGTGGACCGTGGCCAGGGCGACGCTCACCGCCGGCAGGGGCGCGGCCACCGGATGCCCGGCGAGCGGCCAGGTGGCCAGCCCGACCAGCCCCACCACCGCCAGCACGGCGGTGCGCCGCCGGCTGGCCGCTCGACGGACGACGGCGGGCAGCAGCGCCGCGGCGAC
>NZ_JBFAMU010000270.1:0-6685 GCF_040656655.1 Micromonospora sp. NPDC049799 | reverse complement strand
AGCGGCCGCATCGTGCGCGACCTGGCCCGCGGCGTCTACGGGTGAGCCGGCTTCCACCACCCGCGCGCCGCACGCCACCGCGATCATCACGGCGGAGAGCCCCACGCCGCCGCACCCGTGCACCGCCACCCACTCGCCCGCGGCGACCCGCCCCTGGCCGACCACGGCCCGGAACGCCGTGGCGAAGCGGCAGCCCAGCGCCGCCGCGGCCGGGTGGTCCAGCTCGTCGGGGAGCCGGACCAGATTGACGTCGGCGTTCCGCACCGCCACGTACTCCGCGAACGAGCCCCAGTGGGTGAAGCCCGGCTGCGTCTGCCGCTCGCAGACCTGCTGGTCGCCCGCCAGGCAGGTCGGGCACTGCCCACATGCGCAGACGAAGGGCGCGGTGACCCGGTCGCCGGGCCGCCAGCCGCGTACGCCGGGGCCGACCGCCGCGACCACGCCGGCGAACTCGTGGCCGGGAACGTGTGGCAGGCGGATGTCAGGATCGTGTCCCTGCCAGCCGTGCCAGTCGCTGCGACACAGCCCGGTCGCCTCGACGCGGACGACCACGCCCCCCGACGGCGGGACCGGGTCCGGGACGTCCCGGACCTCGGGTCGGGCACCGAATTCGTCGAAGACCACTGCACGCATGAACCGCATCGTCACACGCCGAGGCCATGGTCGGCGAACGTCAGGGGCCGGCAGCCGGTGCCTGCCGGCAGAGCCGGCGGTACTCGGCGGTCACCACGGCGAGCAGGAAGAGGTCCACCGCGAGCGCGGAGAGCGCCCCGAACTGGTTGACGGTGAAACTGAAGATCTGCCCGAACAGCAGGTCCACCAGGAGCGCGAGCTTGAACAGCCGGAACGCCCGCACCCGGTCGCGCGGCAGCAGCGACGCCCCACGGATGCTGAGCACCACGGTGATCAGTGCCGAGGCCGAGACCCCGAGCACCGCACGCCACTCCCGCTGGTCGTCCAACTGGCCGGTGACCGCGTCCAGGAGGACGTTCCCCACGACGACGAACGGCTCGCCGACGAGGTAGAGCACCACCAGCGCGACCACCCACCGGTGGGTGGTCACCCAGACCACCGCCCGGCGGGCCCGGTCGAGCCAGGGCTGCCAGAAGCGGGAGCCGGGTGGCTCGCGCCGAGGCACCGCGTCGAGCAGCCGGGCCACCCCCTCCTCGACGTCCGGGCCGCACCCGCGGACCAGCCGGGCCACCGCCGCTCGACGATCGTCGGTGAGGCCGGTGCGGAGCCCACCGACGACGCCGTACAGGGCGTTCGCCGTCCGCTCCGGGCCGGAGAGCCGGACCCGCCCCCGGAGGGCCTGGGTGATCACCACCAGCAGGGCGAAGGCGCCGTAGATGATGCCGGCGGCCGGGGCGTAGAAGTAGTCGGTCCCGGCGGTGACGAACTTGCCCACCTCGTCGATGAAGAGCCCGAACCCGATGCCGCCCAGAACCGCGCCGAGGCTCCGCGCCGCACCACCGAGGAAGACCAGCGCGGCCCCCAGGCCGGCCGTCATCAGGACGCCGCCCCACAGCACGTGCGCGATGTGCAGCCCACCCCCGCCGAGCTGCGGATAGTCGGCCGCCTGGAGATAGGCACGGGTGACCAGCACCGTGACCACGCCGGAGAGCACGAACGCCTGCAGGTACGACGGCGCCTCCAGTACCCGGAGCGGCCTGGACCAGCGGGACGGACGGGCGGGCATGGTCCCGACGCTAGCGGTGCTCTCCGTCACCCGGGCCGGTTCCGGCAGCTCGCGGTCCCGGGCTGACGAACGACCGAGGGATGCGTCCGGGGTCGTGAGGTGCGTACAGTTCCCGGTCGGACGAGGGGTGGGCCGGGAGGACCCGGCACAGGAACGGGACGAGACGTAACGAATGACGGCGGACGACATCACCGACAGCAGCCAGACCGGCATCGACCGAAGCCAGCTGGAGACCTGCCTCAGTGTCTTCGAGGCTCTGGAGGACCTGCCTTCCGATCACCCGGACGTCGTACGGGTGCAGCGGGCCACCGCGAGGCTCTACAAGGTGATCAAGCAACGGCGACGCGAGGAACGGCGGAACGCCATCGCGGCGGCCGACCGCGCGGTGACGGCAGCCACCGCCACCGGCGCCCCCGGCCGGATCGACGACGAGACCCAGGGCGTCCCGCTCGCCTCCCCCACGGCGGGCGCCACGGCCGGCTTCCTGCACAACCCGCGCGGCTGCTACGTGTGCAAGCAGCGCTACCACGAGGTGGATGCCTTCTACCACCAGCTCTGCCCGCCCTGCGCCGCACTCAACCGGGAGCGCCGCGACGCCCGCACCGACCTCACCGGGCGGCGCGCACTGCTCACCGGCGGCCGCGCGAAGATCGGCATGTACATCGCGCTGCGGCTGCTGCGTGACGGTGCGCACACCACGGTGACCACCCGGTTCCCGCACGACGCGGTCCGCCGGTTCGCCGCGATGCCCGACAGCGGTGACTGGCTGCACCGCCTGCGGATCGTCGGTATCGACCTGCGTGACCCCGCCCAGGTGATCGCCCTCGCCGACTCGGTCGCGGAGCAGGGGCCGCTGGACATCCTGATCAACAACGCGGCGCAGACCGTCCGTCGCACGGCCGGGGCGTACGCGCACCTCGTCGCCGCGGAGGCGGCGGCCCTGCCGGACGGGCCGCTGCCGGAGATGATCACGTTCGCCAAGCCGGTCGGCCGGGACGATCCGGTGGGCAGCCTGACGACGTCGCCGCAGTCGGTCGCGATCACTCCGCAGGCGCTCACCGCGCTGGCGCTGACGAGCGGGTCCGCCTCGCCGGAGCGGATCGCGGCAGCCACCGCCATCGACGCCGGCGGCCTGGTGCCGGACCTCGACCCGGTCAACAGCTGGGTGCAGCGGGTGCACGAGGTGGACCCGGTCGAGCTGCTCGAAGTGCAGCTGTGCAATGTGACCGCGCCGTTCGTCCTGGTGAGCCGGCTACGACCGGCGATGGCCGCGGCGACCGCCCGCCGCAAGTACGTGGTGAACGTGTCGGCGATGGAGGGCCAGTTCGGCCGCGGCTACAAGGGCCCGGGGCACCCGCACACCAACATGGCCAAGGCCGCGCTGAACATGCTGACCCGGACCAGCGCGCAGGAGATGCTGACCGACGGCATCCTGATGACCAGCGTCGACACCGGCTGGATCACCGACGAGCGACCCCACCCGACGAAGATGCGGCTGGCCGACGCCGGCTTCCACGCCCCGCTGGACCTGGTCGACGGCGCGGCCCGGGTGTACGACCCGATCGTCCGCGGCGAACAGGGCGAGGACCTGTACGGGTGCTTCCTCAAGGACTACGCACCCTGCGCCTGGTGACGGGGCCGCGGAGCAGGAGCTGTCAGGGCAGCACGCGGACGGCCAACGTGCAGGTGTCGTCGTCCGGGCTGGGTTGGTGCACCAGGTCCCGGAGCCGGGGCAGCGTCTGATCTCCCGGGTTCCGGGACAGGGCGGACAACGCCTGCATCACCCCGGCCAACAGGTCGCCGGAAGCGGAGCGCCGTTCCACCAGCCCGTCGGTGTAGAGCAGGAGCAGGTCACCGGTCCGCAGCCGGGCCGTGACCACCGGGTAGGTGGCGTGGGGGTCGGCGCCGAGCAGGAGGCCCGGCGGACGGTCGAGCGTGGTGGTGGTCCCGGCACGGGACAACAGTGGGGGCGGATGGCCCGCCTGGGCCCAGCACAACGACCGGGTCGAGGCGTCGTAGAAGGCGATCACCGCGGTGCCGGTGATGTCGAGCTGACGGCAGAGCCGGTTCATGTGGCCGAGCAGCACGCCCGGATCCCGGATGCCGATCGACAGCCACGCCACCAGGGCGAACCGCAGGTGGGCCATACCGCTCGCCGCCTCCAGCCCGTGCCCGGCGACGTCGCCCACCGCGAGCGCGACCGACCCGTCGGGCAGGGTCTGCGCGTGGTACCAGTCGCCGCCGACCTGGACGAGACGCTCGGCCGGCAGGTAACCGACCAGAACCTCGACACCCGCCAGCGGCACCGGCTCGCGCGGCACCGGCTGGATCAGGCTCTGCAACTGCCCGGCGAGACGGTGCTCGGCCAGGGCCGTGATCTCGCGGGTCCGCAGCTGGTCGCTGAGGCGCTCGATGGCGGAGCGCGAGTCCACCCGTGCCGTGACGTCCTGCACCACCGCGTAGATCTTCAGCGGGGCTCCCTCGGCGTCCCGGGCGACGTCGGAGAGGATCCGCAGGTACTTCATGGACGTACCGGCCCGGAAGCGCACCGTGACGTCGGAGGACGCGCCGCTGTCCAGCGTCTGCCAGGCCGCCTCGCGCAGTCCCTCGTCGGCCGGCACGACGGCCGCGGACTGTTCAGCCCGGGACAGCGGACCCAGGCCGGGGTCGCGTTCGACGATCCGGTACAGCCCCGGCGACCACTCCCTGGTCCCGGTGACCACGTCGTACTCGGCCCAGCCCAGGTTGCCCAGCAGTTCGGTATGTTCCAGCCGGCGCCGGTCCTCGTCCAGGCGCTGCCACGACACCAGGATGCCGCCGAGGACCCGGTGGGCGGTCACGTCGAACAGGGAGTCCGCGACGACGCCCGCCCGCCTGCCCGCGTACCGGAAGTCGGGGAGTCGGCGCGACTCCCCACTCGCCAGCACCTCGTGGTAGACGTGCCACAGGGGGCCGTCCACGACAGCGGGGTACAACTCGCTCAGCAGTCCCCCGACCCGCCCGGCACCCCGGCCGTAGACGTCACCCCGGTCGCTCGTCGCCGCGACCCGGAAGTCGACGACCTGGCCGTCGGCCGAGGTCACCGGCAGCAGCCAGGTGCATCCGGCCGGGATCGCGGAGAGGATCTCCCGCACCGCCTCGACGGTCGAGGTGCCCGGCTGCGTCACGGCGGCATGCTCGCCGGGCACGCCATGGTCGACCATGCGAGCAGCCTAGTCATTCGTGGTGGCGCCACGGCTGTCCGGCCGACCCCGGTGCCGTCCGGCCGCGGTCGGCGACCGCCGGCCCTGTTTGCCGACGTCGAGCCGGGGAATTCGCCTGGCCCACCGGCGAGAGGAAGGCCGCACAGTGAACGACAACGAGTTCGTCGCCCAGGTGGCGACGCGTTCCGGGATGTCGTCGGAGCAGGCCGCCGCCGTCACACGGGCCACGCTCACCACCCTGGCCGAACGGATCGACGGCGGCGAGGCACGCGACCTGGCCGACCACCTGCCCGGAGACCTGCGGGCGTACGCCTTCGGTGGCAGCGAGACCGCCGAGCGGTTCGGCCTCGACGTGTTCGTCGCGCGGGTCAGCGGTCGCGCGGACCTCGACCCGGACCGGGCGCGGGACGGGGTGACGGCGGTCTTCGACGTCCTCCGGGACGCCCTCGACCCCACCGACTACGAACAGGTGGTGACGCAACTGCCGGCGGAGTACGGCGACGTCGCCGACCAGACCGCGCCGTTCGTCCGCCGGCAGGCCTGACGATCGCCCGGAGGGAACCGTGATGGCTGTGAACCGGGACGACGCCGACCTGGTGGGCCAGGCGTCCGAGGCGGACGCGCAGGAACAACGACAGGACGAGACGGTGGTGGGACCGACCGACACGGTGTCCCACGCGGTGCCGGAGGCGACCGAGGCGGACCTGGCGGAGCAGGGCGTCCTGGCTGCCCCGAGCGACCGGACCGACGTCGCCGACGCCGTACGCGGCGACATCGGCACGGCGGACGCCGTGGAGCAGAACCAGGAGATCCCGACGCCGGACGAGGACCGCCGGGACTGACCGTCGTGTCCTTCATCGGCCATCGTCAGTTGTATCGGATGTGACGGCCAGATCAGCGGTCATCGACGACCCGCCGACCGGAGACCCAGCCCGCTGGCGGACCAGGTGGTCCCGCCGGGAGGACGACCGGCGGCAACGCGTGTACGACCAGGCCGTTTCGACCTGGCAGCGGCACCACGACCACCTCGCCCGGCTGCGGATCGAGGCGGCCGGCTTCCAGGGCTACCTGCCGTCCGGCGCCGGCCTGCCGGTGCCGCTCGCCGACCACGAGATGGTCTACCGCGTCGTGCCGGGCGTGCGGCTGGTCGAGGTTCCCGCACGGCACGCCGTCGGGTTGCCGGCGCCCGGCGTGACGATCGGCGTACGACCCACCGCGGGTGGGCGCGGCACACCGAGGGGCCTCCGGATCGTCGATGACGGCACCCTCCTGGTCACCGACCAGCGGGTCACGTTCTCCGGGTCGGGCGGCGAGCGCGAATGGCGGCACGCCGACGTCACCGGGCTCGCGCACCACACCGACACTCCACTGTCGCTGCTGCACAGCACCGGTGAGCCCCGCCTGGCCGGGCTCCTGGCGCCACCCGCCACGGTGGTGAACGTCCGCTTCTACCTCACCCTCGCGTTCGCCGCCGCCACCGGGCGCCGTGCCGACGTCATCGCCGACATCGACGCCTCTCTCGCCGCTCACGAGACCACCCGACCGGTGCCACCATTGCCCGCACGACCGGCGGACGCGCCGCTCACCGCCCGGCGGCCGGAGCGCCGCTTGAGCGCGGTCGCCGTCCTGGTCGTCGTCGCCGCGGCAGGGATCACCGGAGTGCTCACCGCCGCGTCCACCGACCCGCCGTACCGGGCCGAGGCCGGCACGTCGACTCCCGTCGCCACCGACCCACCGAGCCCGGCCGGCGCCACGTCCCCGGACCCGGTCACGTCGATCGCCG
>NZ_JBFAMU010000269.1:0-6688 GCF_040656655.1 Micromonospora sp. NPDC049799 | reverse complement strand
CCAGCTCGCCGAGGGCCGTGGGCCGGGCGACGCGCCGGTCGCGTACGAACAGCGGGCCGCCGAGGGTGCGCTCGATGCGCTGGAGCTGGGCGGTCAGCGCCGGCTGGGCGAGGCCCAGCGTCGAGGCCGCCTTGGTCACGCTCCCCGTCTCGGCGATCGCGCAGACGACCCGCAGGTGTCGCAGCTCCAGATTCATAGAGTGACGGTAGGGCCCACCACACGGCCGGCGGAAGGGGTTCGACGGATCAACGATTCCCGATATGAGTGTGTCCGGTCATGCCCCACCGGCCGGGGGCTCCGTCAGATCCTTCAGGTACGTGGGGCGGCCGGTCACCGCGTCGCGCAGCTTGTCGACCACACCCACCGCCGGCTCCACGATCCGGTTCCACGGCGGGGTCGCCGGAGTGCCCGGGTGCGGCCGGGTGGGTGCGGCCTCCTCGGCGATCTCCAGCCGGTTGCCCAGCCGGATCAGCTCCTCCGTGCTGGCCACCTCCCGCAGCCCCGCCACCAGCGCACCGACCTCGTCGACGTGCCGGTGGACGCGGGCCGCCACGTCGGCGAACCCCTCCGCGGGCAGGTCCCGGAGTGCGACCAGCAGGGCGGCGTCCGCCTTGAGCACCGCGTCGACCCGACCGGCGGCGTCCGGCAGCGCCGCGCGTACCGCGGGCAGCAGGTACTGCTCCTCGGCGGACAGGTGGCGGGACAGCGCCGCCGTCAGCACGGTCGGGCCGTTCTCCGGCGCCCGCTCCGGGTCCGGGTCGGTGAGCCGTCCCACGAGTTCCCGCAACTGCCGGTGCTCGGCGTCGACGATGTCGGCGACGCTGCGCCCGGCCGGCCGGAACCGGTCGTCGGCGGTGGTGGGCGGCAGCGGCGGCAGGGGAACGCTCATGGTGCCCTCCTCGGTGTGGCGGGCGGTGCGGTGGGGGAGTCGGTCGCGACCGCCGGTACCCGGGGCGGCGATCGGCGAAACCGGCGGTGGGCGCGCCGACCGCGTCGGCTGGTATGAAGAACCGATGACGAGCGACACCGCTTCCGCCCACCCCGCACCCACCGACGAAGTCGTCGACCTCTGCCGCGACCTGCTCCGGATCGACACGACCAACACCGGGGACAACGACACCAGTGTCGGTGAACGCCGGGCCGCGGAGTACGTGGCGGAGAAGCTCGCCGAGGTGGGCGTGGAGCCGGTGGTCCACGAGTCCGCGCCGGGCCGGGCCAACCTCGTCGCCCGGATCCCCGGCACCGACCCCGGCCGGGGCGCGCTGCTCGTGCACGGCCACCTCGACGTGGTGCCCGCCGACGCCGACGAGTGGTCGGTGCACCCGTTCTCCGGCGAGCTGCGCGACGGCTACCTGTGGGGCCGCGGCGCGATCGACATGAAGGACTTCGACGCGATGGTGCTCGCGGTGGTGCGGCACTGGCAGCGCACCGGCGTACGCCCGCCCCGCGACATCGTGCTCGCCTACACCGCCGACGAGGAGGCGGGCAGCGACTACGGCGCGCACTGGCTGACGCAGCACCACCGGGACCTCTTCGACGGCTGCACAGAGGCGATCGGCGAGGTCGGCGGCTTCTCGTACTCCGTCAACGACAGCCAGCGGCTCTACCTGATCGAGACCGCCCAGAAGGGCATCGACTGGCTGCGGCTGCACGCCCGGGGGCGCCCCGGGCACGGCTCGATGGTGCACGACGACAACGCCGTCACGGCGCTCGCCGAGGCGGTGGCCCGGATCGGCCGGCACCGCTTCCCGGTGGTGGTCACCGACACCGTCCGGGCGTTCCTGGAGGAGGTCTCCGACCTGCTCGGCATCGAGCTGGACCCGGAGGACCCGGAGACCGCCATCGCCAAGCTCGGACCGATCGCCAACCTCATCGGCGCGACCATCCGCAACACCGCCAACCCGACCCGGCTCGCGGCCGGGTACAAGGACAACGTCATCCCCGGCCGGGCCACCGCCACCATCGACTGCCGCAGCCTGCCCGGCCAGTCCGAGCTGCTGGAGCGGCAGCTGCGCGAGTTGGTCGGCCCGGACATCGCCATCGAGTACATCCAGCGCCAGCCCGCACTGGAGACCACCTTCGACGGCGACCTGGTCGAGGCGATGTCGGCCGCGCTGCGCGCCGAGGACCCGGGCGCCCGCCCGGTGCCGTACATGCTCTCCGGCGGCACCGACGCGAAGGCGTTCTCGCAGCTCGGCATCCGCTGCTTCGGGTTCGCGCCGCTGCGGCTGCCGGCGGATCTGAACTTCTCCGCGTTGTTCCACGGCATCGACGAGCGCGTTCCGGTCGACGGACTACAGTTCGGCGTGCGGGTTCTCGACCGGTTCCTCCGCAGCTGCTAGCCCCCGTCCGGAGCCTCCATCCCGGCACGGCACGCCCACCCGAAGGGACTCATCCACATGACCGACCAGCACGGTGAGCTGGACGCCGCCCTCGAGCGCGTCATCGAAGCGGCCCGTCACCACCTGGCCGCCGTCCGGGCCGCGCAGGGTCGCATCGACGACGACGACGTCTGGCAGGCGTACGTCGCATTGAACAACGCCTCCTACGCCTACGACGAGCAACTGATGGACGGCTTCGGGGAGGTCACCCCGTGGGACGTCGAAGCGATCGACCCGGACGAGGCCGACCGGCGCTTCGGTGGCGGCGAGGGCGTGGAGCCCACCGACCCGCACCCGCGCGTCATCTCGGTGCGCCAGCGGCGCGACTACCGGGTGCCGAGTGTCTCGGCGCTGATCCAGGTGGCCGAGGCCGCCCGGCGTGCCGGCAGCCCGGAGGAGGACGAGACGGCCCCGGTCGAGGGCGTCGGCGAGGCGGTGCTGGAGCTGCTGCAGAGCGGTGACGGCTCGCTGGGTGCGCTGGAGGTCCCGGAGCTGGAGCCGCTGGACGGCGTGGTGATGGTCAGCGAGGTCGGCACGCCGGTCGACCTGGAGTCCTTCGACGACGACGACCCGGTCGGCCCGTTCCAGCCGGCGCTGGACGACCGGCTGGTGGGCCGCCTCGACGAGCACTCGTTCCTCGACGACGACGAGCACGACCACGCCCACTGACACCGGCGAGCCCGTCGGGCGCCGCCCGGGAGAGGCACGGACGTCCCGGGGCCGGACCGCACGGTCCGGCCCCGGGACGTCGGCGTGTCCTCAGTACGTCGGCGTGTTCTCAGTAGGACAGGCCCGGCTGCGGCTGGTTGACCCGCCGACGGCGCAGCATCACCTGCCGCGTACCGTCCCGGAACAGCCGCACCCGGGCCAACTCCCATCCGGAGAACTCCGCCTGGATCGCCAGCTGCACCGCGGCGGTCACCCGATCGACGTTCGGTGGCAACCGCAGCGGCGCGTACTCGTAGTCCATGGGCCCTATGCTGCCCAGCCCGGCGGCCCTTCGCCACCCCCTGCCGGGTGACCCGCGCCGCTCCCGCGCGGGCCGGTGGTCACCCGTCGCGTTCGGGGTAGCCGATCGGCACGGCGGACACGTCGTCGAGGGCGGTGACGATCTCCTCCGGCAGGGTGATCCGCTCCACCTGGAGCGCGCCGAGCAGCTGACCGACCGTGCGGGCGCCCAGGATCGGCGCCACCACTCCCGGCCGGTCCCGGATCCAGGCCAGCGCCACCTCCAGCGGCGAGACCCCGAGGCCACCCGCGGCGGTGGCGACCGCCTCCACGATGCTGGAGCAGCGCGGCTCCAGGTACGTGGCGACGAACCGCTCGAAGTGCGGGGAGGCGGCCCGTGAGTCGGCGGGCCGGCCGTGGCGGTACTTGCCGGTGAGCACCCCGCGGCCCAGCGGCGACCAGGGCAGCACGCCCAGGCCCAGCGCCTCGCAGGCGGGCAGCACCTCGCGCTCCACGCCCCGTTCCAGCAGCGAGTACTCCACCTGCGAGGCCACCACCGGCGCCCGCCCCGGCCAGGCGGCCTGCCAGGCGGCGGCCCGGGCGGTCTGCCAGCCGGAGAAGTTCGACACACCGACGTAGCGGACCCGCCCGCTGCTCACCGCGTGGTCCAGGGCCGCCAGGGTCTCCTCCAGCGGGGTGTCCGGGTCGTACCCGTGCACCTGGAACAGGTCGACGTGGTCGGTGCCGAGCCGGCGCAGCGAGGCGTCCAGCGTGCGCAGCAGGTGCCCCCGGGAGTTGTCCCGGCGCCGGCCGTTGCCCGGCCGCAGGCCCGCCTTGGTGGCGATCAACAGGTCGTCCCGGGGCACCAGGGAGCCGAGCAGCGACCCGATCACCGACTCGGCGTCGCCGTCTCCGTAGACGTCGGCGGTGTCGATCAGGTTGCCGCCCGCGTCGAGGTAACTTTTGAGCTGGGCGGCCGCATCGTCAGCATCGGTGTCCCGGCCCCAGGTCATGGTGCCGAGCGCGAGCCGCGAAACCGCCAGCCCGCTTCGGCCGAGCGGTCGCTGTTGCATGGGTGAACCTTATTTCGAACGGGCGCGCGCCGATATCCTCGCTCCCGTCGAGTCTGCTCCCCGACGCGCCGATCCGCGCGCCCGGGTCGCCCGGCGGACGAGCCGGGTCCGAATCGGCGGAGCCGGTGATCGGCTCCGCCGACGGTATTGCGTAACCTGGTGCGACCTGTGGTGCGGATGGGGGAGGACTAGTGCGACTCGGGCTCAGCCTCGGATACCAGACAGCGTGGAGCACGCCGGCCGATCACCTGGCGCTGGCCCAGGAGGCGGACCGCCTCGGCTACTCGGTGGTGTGGGCGGCGGAGGCCTACGGCTCCGACTCGCCCAGCATGCTCGCCTGGATGGCCGGTCAGACCTCCCGGATCGACCTGGGCAGCGCGGTGATGCAGATCCCCGCCCGGACCCCGGCGATGACCGCGATGACCGCGGCGACCATCGACGCGCTCTCCGGCGGCCGGTTCCGGCTGGGCCTCGGCGTGTCCGGCCCGCAGGTCTCCGAGGGCTGGCACGGCGTACGGTTCGGCAAGCCCCTGGCGCGGACCCGGGAGTTCGTGGACATCGTGAAGATGGCCGTGGCGCGCAAGGAGGTCGCCTACGACGGCGAGTTCTACACGCTGCCGCTGCCCGACGGTCCCGGCAAGGCGCTGCGGCTGGGCTTCCACCCGCCGCGCGAGGAGATCCCAATCTACCTGGCCGCCGTCGGCCCGAAGAACCTGGAACTGGCCGGCGAGGTCGCCGACGGCTGGCTGGCTGTCTTCTACGCGCCGGAGTTCGCCGACGAGCAGCTCGCCGCGGTGCGGGCCGGCCGGGCGAAGGCCGGCAAGGAGCTGGCCGGCTTCGACGTGGTCCCGTCGGTTCCCGTCGTCGTCGGTGACGACGTCGCCTCCTGCGCCGAGCTGGTCCGCTTCTACGCCGCCCTCTACGTCGGTGGCATGGGCAGCCGCCAGCAGAACTTCTACAACCAGCTCGCCACGCGGATGGGCTACGGCGACGCCGCCCGCGAGGTGCAGGACCTGTACCTCGCCAAGCGGCAGCGCGACGCCGCCGCCGCGATCCCGATGGAGTTCATCGACCGCACCTCGCTGCTCGGGCCGAAGGAGCGCATCGCCGAGCGGATGCGGGAGTACGCGGCCGCGGGTGTCACCACGCTGTCGGTGACGCTGTTCGCGGCGGACCGGGACAGTGGCGTGCAGACCCTGCGTACCGTCGCCGAGGCGCTGGACCTCTCCGGAGTCGGCGAGTGACCTGGGTCGAGGCCATCGTCCTGGGGATCGTGCAGGGGCTCACCGAGTTCCTGCCGGTCAGCTCGTCGGGACACCTGCGCATCACCTCGGCGATCTTCTTCGACCGGGACGCCGGTGCGTCGTTCACCGCTGTCACGCAGCTGGGCACCGAGGCGGCGGTGCTGATCTACTTCGCCAAGGACATCTGGCGGATCACCCGGACCTGGGTCGTCGGGATCTGGGACCGCTCGGTGCGGTCCAGCCTCGACTACCGGATGGCCTGGTACGTGATCATCGGCTCGATCCCGATCGGGGTCTTCGGCCTGCTGTTCAAGGACCAGATCCGCACCGCCGGCCGGAACCTGTGGCTGGTGGCCACCACCCTGATCGTCTTCGCGTTCGTGCTCGCGTTCGCCGAGTACTGGGGCCGGCAGACGCGCACGCTGGAGAACTTCCGAATGAAGGACGGCGTGGTCATGGGCTTCGCCCAGGCGATGGCGCTGATCCCGGGGGTGTCCCGCTCCGGCGGCACGCTCACCGCCGGCCTGCTGCTCAACCTGACCCGGGAGGCGGCGGCGCGGTACTCGTTCCTGCTGGCCATCCCGGCGGTGGTGATGTCCGGGATCTTCAGCCTCGAGGACGTCTTCGCGCCCGCCGCCGAGGGCACGTCGGTGCCGAGCGTCGCCCAGATGGTGGTCGCCACGATCATCGCCTTCGCCATCGGGTACGCGGCCATCGCCTGGCTGCTGCGCTACGTCGCCCACCACACCCTGTACGTCTTCGTGCTGTACCGGGTGGCCCTGGGCACCCTGGTCCTCGCCCTCCTGATGACCGGGACCATCAGCGCCACCTGATCCGGTCGGAGCGGAGAGGATCTAGGGTGGGGGAGTGGCGACCCTTCTGCTCCTGCGACACGGCCGGACGACCGCGAACGCGGACGGCGGGCTCGCCGGCCGGCAGCCCGTGGAGCTGGACGACACCGGTCGCGCCCAGGCCGCCGCAGATCCGAAGAGCGTCGGCTACGGTAAGAGTTAAAGCATTTAGGTGTATATATAGATGTGGG
>NZ_JBFAMU010000268.1:0-6707 GCF_040656655.1 Micromonospora sp. NPDC049799 | reverse complement strand
CGTCTGCGCAACCTCGCACAAGCCCGTCAGCTGCCGAGCAAGATGGTCGAAGAGAGACGAACCGGTCATCATGACGCTGCCCGAGCAGTCCGCGCACGGCGGGGTCGCGGCCGCGTACGCCCATGTCACGGCGCCGTTGCGGCGCCTGGCCGACCGGTACGCGACCGAGGTCTGCCTGGCCCTGCACGACGGCCGGGAGATACCCGACTGGGCCCGGGCGGCGCTGCCGAAACTGCCGGAGGTGATGGCCGCGACCGACCGGACCGCGTCGACGGCCACCCGCGGCGCCATCGAACTCGCCGAGGCGGTCCTGCTGGAGCACCGGGTCGGTGAGGTCTTCGACGCGGCCGTCGTGGACGTCGACGCGCCGCCCGGCCCCCGGTCCCGGCCGGGCCGCCGCCCCGGTGGCACCGTCGCCCTGGACGACCCGCCGGTACGCGCCCGCTGCCTGGGCGACCTGCCACTGGGGGAGCGGATCCGGGTCCGCCTGGTCACCGCCGACCCGTCCGCCCGGTCGGTCGCCTTCGAACGAGCCTGACCTCGGGCGGGGTTTGTCACAGCGCCCGATACTGCTGCCGGCGCGGCGGTTTTGCGAGGATGGGCGTATGGCATACGACGCGAGCACACTGCCCGACGTTTCCGGGCTCACCGTCGGCATCATCGGTGGCACCGGTGACCAGGGGCGAGGGCTCGCCTACCGGTTCGCCCGGGCCGGCCAGACGGTGCTGATCGGATCCCGGTCCGCCGAGCGTGCCGCGCAGTCGGCGCAGGAGATCACGGCCCTTCCCGGGGTGCCCGCCGGAGTCGTGGTGACCGGGGCGGACAACGACGAGGTGGCCCGCCGCAGCGACGTCGTCGTCATCGCCGTCCCGTGGGACGGGCACGCCGCGACCGTCGCCGCGCTCGCCGAGCCGCTGGCCGGCAAGATCGTGGTCGACTGCGTGAACCCGCTCGGCTTCGACAAGCAGGGCCCGTACGCGCTGCGCGTCGAGGAGGGCAGCGCCGTGCAGCAGGCCGCCGCGCTGCTGCCCGACTCCCGGGTCTGCGCCGCGTTCAACCACGTCAGCGCCCCGCTGCTGGCCGACCCGGAGATCGACCGGATCGAGCTGGACGTGCTGATCTGCACCGAGGACCGGGACCTGGTCGACGTGGTCGGCGCGCTGGCCGCCCGCATCCCCGGCATGCGCGGCATCTACGCCGGCCGGCTGCGCAACGCCCACCAGATCGAGGCGTTCACGGCCAACCTGATCGCCATCAACAAGCGCTACAAGGCGCACGCCGGCATCCGCGTCACGGACCTCTGAGCCGGCGCTCGCCGGGCCACCAAGCCCGCCCGCACCGCGATCTTGCACTTTGGGCCGGCGTCATACCCCTTTCATCGCTTATGCCGCGACACAAAGTGCAAGATCGCGGGTCCGGGCCCGGCGACGGGCTGGGGTTAGAAGGTGACGGCGAGGAGATTGGCACGACGGCCGCCCTGGCTGGTGGTGGCGTTAAGAGGGGCCCCCTCCTCTACACGAGGCGTTAAGAGGGGGCCCTTCCTTTCACCTCAGAAGGTGTGTTCCGCTGCGGGGAACTCGCCGTCGCGGACCTCGTCGGAGAAGCGGCGGGTCGCCTCGGTCAGCGCGCCGGCCAGGTCGGCGTAGCGCTTCACGAAACGCGGTGCCTTCCCGGTCCGCAGACCGGCCATGTCCTGCCAGACCAGCACCTGCGCGTCGGTGTCCGGTCCGGCGCCGATGCCGACGGTCGGGATCGACAGCTCGTGCGTGATCCGCTTGGCGACCTCGCCGGGCACCATCTCCAGCACCACCGCGAAGGCACCGGCCTCGGCCACCGCCCGCGCGTCGGCGACCACCTCCTCCGCGGTGTCGCCACGCCCCTGCACCCGGTACCCGCCCAGGGTGTGCTCGCTCTGCGGGGTGAAACCGATGTGCGCCATCACCGGGATGCCGGCGCCGACGATCGCGGCGATCTGCTCGGCGCAGCGCCGGCCGCCCTCCAGCTTCACCGCGTGGCAGCCGCCCTCCTTCATGAACCGCACCGCGGTCCGCAGCGCCTGCGTCGGGCCCTCCTCGTAGGAGCCGAACGGCAGGTCGCCGACGATCAGCGCCTGCTTCGTCGCCCGGACCACCGCGCGGACCAGGGGCAGCAGCTCCTCGGCGGTCACCGGCAGGGTCGTCTCGTAGCCGAAGACGTTGTTCGCGGCCGAGTCGCCGACCAGCAGCGCCGGGATGCCGGCCTGGTCGAAGATCGCCGCCGTGTACTGGTCGTACGAGGTGAGCATCGACCACTTCTCGCCGCGCTCCTTGGCGGCGATCAGGTCACGGGTGCGTACCCGTCGGGTGGCCGGACCGCCGTAGAGGGCGGTCACCTCGGACGGGGTGGACTCCACCATGGTTCTCTCCTTCCTCGAGGCCGCGTACGCGGTCCCCGGGTTCCGTCGCGATCGTCGCACCACCCGACGGCGCGACGGCAGGGCGGAGTGGAGGATTTCACTCCCGACGCGACCCGACGGTGTCGAGGCCGCGCCGTGCCACCGGCTCAGCCGTCCTCGCGCCACCGGTTGGTGATGGGGAGCCGCCGGTCCCGACCGAAGGCCTTCATGGAGATCTTCGTGCCCGGGGCGGACTGGCGGCGCTTGTACTCGGCGGTATCCACCATCCGCAGCACCCGGTCGACCACGGCCGGGTCGTGGCCGGACTCGACCAGGCCGTCGCGGCCCAGGTCGCCGTCGACGTAGCCGATCAGGATCGGGTCCAGCACGTCGTAGTCGGGCAGGGTGTCGCTGTCGAGCTGTCCGGGGCTCAGCTCGGCCGACGGGGGCTTGCCGATCGAGTTCTCCGGGATCGGCGGCGTCTCGCCGCGCCGGGTGGCGTCGGCGTTGCGCCACTTCGCCAGCCGCCACATCAGCGTCTTCCAGACGTCCTTGACGGGGTTGAAACCGCCGACCGAGTCGCCGTAGAGCGTCGAGTAGCCGACCGCCAGCTCGCTCTTGTTGCCGGTGGTCAGCACCAGGTGGCCCTCCTGGTTCGACAGGGCCATGAGGATGACACCGCGGACCCGGGCCTGGAGGTTCTCCACCGTCACGCCGGACAGCGACATGTTGGCCAGGAACGTGTCCACCATGGGCTGGATCGGCTCGACCCGGTAGTCCAGACCGGTGCGCTTGGCCAGGTCGGCGGCGTCGGACCGAGAGTGCTCGGAGGAGTGCTGGCTGGGCAGCGACACCCCGACCACCCGCTGCGGGCCGAGCGCGTCGACGGCGAGGGCGGCCACGACCGCCGAGTCGATGCCGCCGGACAGGCCGAGCACCACCGACGGGAAGTGGTTCTTGTCGACGTAGTCCCGCAGCCCGAGCACCAGCGCGTGCCACACCTCGGCCTCGTCGGCGACCGGTTCCATGACACCGCCGGTGGCGGCCGGACCGTCCGGGGTGGGCAGGTCGCCCCGCACCGCCGCGCGTACCACCCGCAGCCCGTCGGCCAGCTCGGCGTCGTCGCCCGGGGCGGACGCGGCGGCTGGCAGGTCCACGTCATGCACCAACAGGTGCTCGACGAACTGCGGGGCCCGGGCGAGCAGCTCGCCGTCCGCGCCCACGATCATCGAGTCGCCCTCGAAGACCAGCTCGTCCTGGCCGCCGATCATGTTGACGTACGCGATGGTGGCCCCGGCCTCGGCGGCCCGGCGACGGACCAGCGGCAGCCGGATGTCGTCCTTGTTCAGCTCGTACGGCGAGCCGTTGATGTTGAGCACG
This sequence comes from Micromonospora sp. NPDC049799, assembly GCF_040656655.1. NCBI lineage: Bacteria > Bacillati > Actinomycetota > Actinomycetes > Micromonosporales > Micromonosporaceae > Micromonospora > Micromonospora sp. NPDC049799. Next base: position 2,953 of record NZ_JBFAMU010000268.1, on the reverse strand, counting down.
AGGCCGACGCCGGCCTGCCGGGCGGCGGCGAACGGGCCGCCGGACTGCCACAGGTCCTCGCAGATCGTCAGCGCCACGTCCACGCCACCGATCCGGACCACGGTGAGCATGTCACCGGGCACGAAGTACCGGTCCTCGTCGAAGACCCCGTAGTTGGGCAGGTGGTGCTTGAAGTAGGTGGCGACCACCCCGCCGTCGTGCAGCAGCGCCGCCGCGTTGCGGGCCCCGCGGCCCGGCTCGGCGTCACCGCTGACCTGCGGCGGACCGTCGGCGTCCAGATAGCCCACCAGCACCGGCACCCCGCCCAGGCCGTCGGCGGCCAGGTCGGCGGCGAGCCGCGCGACGGCGGCCTTCGACGCGGCCACGAAGGACCGGCGGAAGACCAGGTCCTCGACCGGGTAGCCGGTCAGCATCATCTCCGGGAACGCGACGAGCTGGGCGCCGGTGTCGGCGGCGCGGCGGGTCCAGGCCCGCACCAGCTCGGCGTTGCCGGTCAGGTCTCCGACCGTCGGGTTCACCTGGCACAGGGCGAGACGCAGGGTGGGCATGCCCTCATCTTGCCCCAGCGTCCGGGCGTGGACACGGAGGCCCGGGCGAGACGGCCGCCACCCCGCCCGGGCGCCGCCGGGTCGCCCGCGCCGGGAGGACCCGCACCCCGGGACAGGACGGGACGCGCGCGGGGCGGTCGCGTAACGTCGGCGTAACCGGGCCGGTGGAAACTGGTCGGTCAGGCCGGTAGAACCGGACCAAGGCGGACAAGGTGTCGCGAGGAGTGGAAGTGGACCGTCAGCAGGAGTTCGTCCTCCGTACGCTGGAAGAGCGGGACATCCGGTTCGTCCGGCTCTGGTTCACGGACGTGCTGGGCACGCTCAAGAGCGTGTCGGTGGCCCCGGCGGAGCTGGAGGCCGCCTTCGAGGAGGGCATCGGCTTCGACGGCTCGGCGATCGAGGGCTTCGCCCGGGTCTTCGAGTCGGACATGGTGGCCATGCCCGATCCGACCACCTTCCAGGTGTTCCCGTTCGAGGGCGGGGTCAGCGGCGAGAGCGCCCGGATGTTCTGCGACGTCCTGCTCCCCGACGGCGGGCCGTCCTGGGCCGACCCGCGGCACGTGCTGCGCCGGGCGCTGTCGAAGGCCGCCGAGAAGGGCTTCACCTTCTACACCCACCCGGAGATCGAGTTCTTCCTGCTGGAGAACGGCCCGATGGACGGCTCGGTGCCGATCCCGGTGGACACCGGCGGCTATTTCGAGCACACCACGCACGCCGTCGCCCGGGACTTCCGCCGCCAGGCCGTCCTGGCGCTGGAGCGGATCGGCATCTCGGTCGAGTTCAGCCACCACGAGGTCGCCCCGGGCCAGCAGGAGATCGACCTGCGGTACGCCGACGCGCTGACCACCGCCGACAACATCATGACCTTCCGGCACGTGATCAAGGAGGTCGCGCTCTCCACGGGCGTGCAGGCCACCTTCATGCCGAAGCCCTTCACCGACCAGCCGGGCAGCGGCATGCACACCCACCTGTCGCTGTTCGAGGGCGAGCGCAACGCGTTCCACGACGCCGGTGACCCGATGAAGCTGTCGAAGGTGGCCCGTGCGTTCATCGCCGGTCTGCTGGTGCACGCCCGGGAGTACACCGCCGTCACCAACCAGTGGGTCAACTCCTACAAGCGCCTGTTCCCGCAGCACCTGCCGGACCGGGTCACCGAGAGCCCCGCGTACGTCTGCTGGGGTCACCTGAACCGGTCGGCGCTGGTGCGGGTGCCCGCGTACGGCAAGCCGAACTCGGCCCGGGTGGAGGTCCGCTCGCCCGACTCGGCGGCCAACCCGTACCTGGCCTTCGCGGTGCTGCTCGGCGCCGGCCTGAAGGGCATCGAGGAGGGGTACGAGCTGCCCCCGGGCGCCGAGGACGACGTGTGGTCGCTGACCAGCGCCGAGCGGCGGGCAATGGGGTACGAGCCGCTGCCGGAGAACCTGGCCGAGGCGATCGACGTGATGGCCGGTTCGGAGCTGGTCGCCGAGGTGCTCGGCGAGCACGTCTTCGACTTCTTCCTGCGCAACAAGCGGGCCGAGTGGGAGCAGTACCGCCGCGAGGTCACCCCGTACGAGCGGCAGCGCTACCTCTCGCTCTGATCGGGGGATCGCCGCGCCGCCGTCGGACCGCTATCGTCTCGATCACCCGCGCCGGCACCCCCGTCGGGCGGTGGAGCCCGGGAGGCGATCGGTGCTGGAGGACCTGTTCAGCGGAGCATGGCAGAGCGTCGTGTTCGGCGTCGTTGGGGTGGGCCTGATGGCGGCGGGGTTCCTGCTGGTCGACCTGCTCACGCCGGGAAGGCTGCGGGAGCTGATCTGGGTGCGGCGCAACGGCAACGCCGCGCTGCTGCTGGCCGCCAACCAGCTCGGCATCGCCGGGATCGTGTTCACCGCGATCCTGACCAGCTACAGCGACTTCGGCAAGGGTCTCGCGTCCACAGTGATCTTCGGGCTGGTCGGCCTGTTCATCATGGCGCTGGCCTTCTTCGTGCTGGACCTGCTGACCCCCGGCAAGCTCGGCGAGATCATCTGCTCGGACGAGCCGCACCCGGCGGCCCGGGTCAGCGCCGCCACCCACTTCGGGGCGGCCCTGATCGTCTGCGCCTGCATCGCCTGAGCGCCGTCGTCGTACCCGCGGGTTAGCGTCCGGGGGTGAACCGCACGGACCGTCTCTACGCCCTGGTGGAGGAGCTGCGCGCCGTGTCGCCCCGGCCGCGCAGCGCCCGCTGGCTGGCCGGGCGCTTCGAGGTGAGTGCTCGCACCATCGAGCGGGACATCGCCGCGTTGCAGGGCTCCGGCGTGCCGATCTGGGCCGAGCCGGGGCGCACCGGCGGCTACGTGGTGGATCGCGCCCGCACCCTGCCGCCGGTCACCCTGACCGCCGCGGAGGCGGTGGCGATGGCCGTCGCCCTGCACCGGCTGCGC
>NZ_JBFAMU010000267.1:0-6717 GCF_040656655.1 Micromonospora sp. NPDC049799 | reverse complement strand
CCGCGCCGCTCGATCAGCTCCAGGAACAGCGCGGGGCGCGGGGCGCGGGGTAGCGCGTGGGGGTGTGGGGTGTGGGGGTTAGGCCGCTGTCGTGAGGGCTGTCGGGTCGATCTCGCCGGTGGCGACGAGGGCGGCGGGGCCGGCCAGCCAGCACGAGTCGTCGGCGATGGTGACCGATAGGCGTCCGCCGGGCACGTCGACCGCCATCACGCCGGTGTCCCGGCCGGCGTCGCGGAGGGCGACCGCCGCCACCGCGCACGCCCCAGTGCCGCAGGAGAGGGTCTCGGCGGAGCCGCGCTCGTACACCCGCATCAGCACGTGCCCGTCGGCGCCGTCGACCGGCTCGCCCGGGGCGGTGAACTCGACGTTCACCCCGGCGGAGAACACCGTCGCGTCGACGTCCGGCGCCCGGGTGAGGTCGAGTCCCGTCAGCTCCAGGCCGGCGGGCAGCGCGCACACCAGGTGCGGGTTGCCCACGTCGACCGCCGTGCCGGGCAGGGTCAGGCCGCCCAGGGTGGCGGTGGAGGTGTCGTACAGCCGGGGGCGGCGCATCTCGACGGCGACCGCGTCGGCCGTGACCACCGCGCGCACGACGCCGGCCCGGGTGGCCACCGGCAGCGGCGCCTCCCCGTCCGGGGTGGCCAGCCCGGTGGCGACCAGGTAGCGGACGAAGACGCGGGCGCCGTTGCCGCACATCTCGGCGAAGGAGCCGTCGGCGTTCCAGTAGTCCATGAACCACTCGGCCTCGCCGGCCATCGTCACGCCCTCGGGGTGCTTCGCCGCCCGGACCACCCGCAGCACGCCGTCACCGCCGAGCCCGCGCCGCCGGTCGCACAGCGCCGCCACCACCCCCGGTGTCAGATCGAGCTGGTTGTCCGGATCGGGGAGGATGACGAAGTCGTTGGCGGTGCCGTGGCCCTTGGTGAACTGCACGCCTCCATCATCGCGCAGCGGCGGGCACCACACGCAGGGCGGTCTCGACCAGGTCCGGTGCGGCCGAGTCCAGCCAGTGGATCCGCGGGTCACGGCGGAACCAGGAGCGCTGCCGGCGGACGAACCGGCGGGTGGCCCGCACCGTCTCGTCGTGCGCCTCGGCCTCGGTCAGCTCGCCGGCCAGGAACCGCAGCACCTGTTGGTAGCCGAGGGCGCGGCTGGCCGTACGCCCCTCGGGCAGGCCTCGCCCGACCAGCTCGCGCGTCTCGGCGACCAGGCCGTCGGCCCACATCCGGTCCACGCGCAGCGCGATCCGCTCGTCCAGCAGCGCGGTGTCCAGGTCGACGCCGAGCTGGACCGACGGGTAGTAGGGCGTGGGTTCCGGCAGTGACGCGGTGAACGGTCGCCCGGTCAGTTCGACGACCTCCAGGGCGCGGACGATCCGCCGGCCGTTGCCGGGCAGGATGCTCGCCGCCGCCTCCGGGTCGGCCTCGCGCAGGCGCGCGTACAGGGGGGCCGGCCCGGCGGCGGCCAGCTCCGCCTCCAGCCGCTCGCGGACCGCCGGGTCGGTGCCGGGGAACTCGAACCGCTCCAGCACCGCCCGCACGTACAGGCCGGAGCCGCCGACCAGCAGCGGCACCCTCCCCCGGGCCAGGATGTCGTCGACCGCCGCGCGGGCCAGCCGCTGGTACTCCGCGACGCTCGCCGGCTCGGTGACCTCCCAGATGTCCAGCAGGTGGTGCGGCACGCCCTCCCGCTCGGCCGGGGTGAGCTTGGCGGTGCCGATGTCCAGGCCCCGGTAAAGCTGCATCGAGTCGGCGTTGACCACCTCGCCGCCGAGGGCGTGGGCGAGGGCGATGCTCAGCGCCGACTTGCCGGCCGCGGTCGGCCCGACGACCGCCACGACGGTCATGCCCGCTCCCAGGACGCCACCAGGTAGGCGACCCCGTAGGGCGCCGAATGGTGTCGCAGCTCGCCGCGCCACTCGCCGCCCGCCGCGCGGACCGCGCCGGCCAGGACCTGCCACGGCGCCCGGCCGGCGACCTTCAGCTCCGCCGACAGCACCGGGTCCAGGTCGAGCAGGGCCTCGGTGTCCGCGTCGGCCAGGGCCCGGGCGACCCCCTCGTCGTACGCGGGCGCGCGCGGATCGTCGTAGCCGGGTGACTTCTCGCCCCGGCAGGCCGAGGAGTCCCCGAGCACCAGCAACGCGGTACGCCGCTCCGGCCGCTCGGCCAGCTCCGTCCCGAGCGCGACGCACTCGGCCCCCGCGGCGTCGATGGCGACCGCCTCGGCGAACCGGGGCAGGTCGGTGCCGGTCCGGTTCACCAGCCACGCGCCGATGGTCAGGCTCAACGGGAGCCGCTCGGACCCCGCGCAGCTGACCTTCCACAGCCGGACGGCCCGGTCCAGCCCGAACGGCCGCAGGGTGCCGGAGTCGGCGGGGTCGAACCGGGCGGTCTCCGGGCCGCCGCCGAGCAGGACGATCTCGTCCGGCCCGGCGGCCAGCAACCCGGCGACGGCCGCGTCGCAGGCGGCACGCAGGTCGTCCAGCTCTCCGGCGGCCGCACCGGCCAGCTCGGGGACGATCAGCGGCGGGTGGGGGCAGACGGCGGCGGCGACCAGTGACACGAGGCAACCGTATCGGTCGCGCCGCCCGCCACGCCCCGGACCTCGCTCCGCGCCGCCACCGTCCGCCTCCGCCACCGTCCGCCTCCGTCCGACTCGGGACCCTGGCCGGCTCAGCCGGCCTGGTCGGGGCGGTGGCCGGCTCAGCCGGCCTGGTCGCCCCAGCCGCCCTGGACCATGGTCTGGAAGCGCCACTGCCCGCCGGCGCGGACCAGCAGGTCGGCGTAGCGCACCCGCTGCCGCTCCCCGTCGACCGTGAACTCGGCGTCGGTGAAGACGACGACCAGGCTGCGGGTGAGGAAGTACGGCGTGCGGCGCGACTCCATCGTCAGGTCGCCGCCACCGCCGAGCACCCCGCCCATCATCTCCAGGTACGCCGCCCGGTCGAGCTGGCGGGCCGAGCCCTCCCCGGCGGCGTCGTCGGTGACCGTGTTGAGCGGGAACATCGCCAGGTCGGCGGTGCCCGCCACGTCGCCCGCCTCGGCCAGCGCGTCGTACCGGCGGAACCACTCGTCGAGCTCGGCCAGGTCGGCCGGATCGGGCACGAAGCCCGGGTCCACCGGGGGCGTGAGCTGCGTACGGGACTGGGTCATCTGCTCCTCCTCGCCGTGCCCTTCCGGGCATCTGCTGTCGTACGTCGTACGGTACACCGTACGGCGAATTCCGACACACCCGTCCGGACGACGGTGCGGAGGGAGTAGGACACCGTATGGTCACGGTCGGCGATAGGCGCTCGACGGCAACCGGGTCGGACCTGTGACAATGCCCGGAGAAACTTGGCTGCGCCGTGGCGGCGATCGAGGGGCTGCTCCTTCGACGCCGGGAGAACGAGGATGGGCACATGAGCGACTGGACTGCCTTCGGACGGGTGGACGCGGACGGCACCGTGTACGTGAAGACCGCCGAGGGCGAGCGGGTGGTCGGATCCTGGCAGGCAGGAGCACCGGAGGAGGGCCTGGCGCACTTCGCCCGGCGCTTCGCGGACCTGGTGACCGAGGTGGACCTGACCGAGGCCCGGCTCAACTCGGGTGCGGCGGACGCCGGCCACTCACTGAGCACGATCCGCCGGATCCGCGCCTCGCTCGCCGAGGCGCACGTGGTCGGCGACATCGACGCCCTGGCCACGCGCCTCGACAAGCTCGCCGTCGTCGCCGAGGAGAAGGCCGGCGAGGCCAAGGCCGCCAAGGAGGCCGCCCGCGGTGAGGCGCTGGCCCGCAAGACGGCCCTGGTCGAGGAGGCCGAGAAGCTGGCCGCCGAGTCGACCGGCTGGAAGACGGCCGGCGACCGGCTCAAGGAGATCCTCGACGAGTGGAAGACCATCCGCGGGGTCGACAAGAAGGCCGACGGTGAGCTGTGGAAGCGGTTCGCCGCCGCCCGGGACGGGTTCACCCGTCGCCGCGGCGCCCACTTCGCCTCGCTCGACTCCCAGCGCAAGCAGGCGCAGGGGGTCAAGGAGGAGTTGGTCGCCGAGGCCGAGAAGCTGAAGGACTCCACCGACTGGGCGGCCACCGCCAACCAGCTCAAGGACCTGATGAACCAGTGGAAGGCCGCGCCGCGCGCCTCCAAGGAGGCCGAGCAGAAGCTCTGGGAACGGTTCCGGGCGGCGCAGGACGAGTTCTTCACCCGGCGCAGCGAGGTCTTCTCCGCACGGGACAACGAGCAGCGGGCCAACCTGGAGCGCAAGCAGGCGCTGCTGGCCGAGGCCGAGGCCCTCGACATCGACGGCGACCCGAAGGGCGCGCAGGCGAAACTGCGGGACATCCAGGCCCAGTGGCACGAGGCCGGCCGGGTGCCCCGCGAGGCGGCGGCCGGGCTGGAGCGCCGGCTGCGCGCGATCGACGAGAAGGTCCGCGAGGTGATGGACTCCGCGTGGCGGCGTACCACCAAGGAGGACAACCCCCTCCTGGCCCAGATGCGGACCCAGGTCGCCGAGGCCGAGGAGCGGCTGGCCCGCGCCCAGGCCGCCGGTGACTCCCGCCGCATCAAGGAGGCCGAGCAGGCCCTCGCCTCCAAGCGGCAGTTCCTCCAGCTCGCCGAGCAGGCCGGCTGACCCGATCCACCCGGAGAACCCCCGGCCCCCTGCGGGGACCGGGGGTTCTCCGTTGACCCCACTCCCCCGGCGCCCGGCGGCGACAACTTCGGGGAAAATGCTGGCTGCGGCGCGGGGGAGACGACATCTTCCCCGACGTTGCCGGCTCCGCCGGAAGGCGCGAGGTGGGACGGAACGGTGGCGTGGTTGACGCATCGACCTGGGCTGATCAGAATGGGCGGCGGAGCCAGGTCAGGACCGGCGCGAGGGCATTGACGGTGGACGCCACCGTCGGGAGTCGCCGGTGTCCGTCCACGAGTGACCGCGTCCACGTGACGTCACCGGAGCACGCACTGTCCGCGTACTCCGGGAAGAGCGTGACCACCCACCTGGCCCTCCGCCCGCGCGGCCGTGAGCAGCGACGGGCGTCCGAACTGGAGCTTTCATGCCACGACCCACCGCCCTCGGCGGCGCGCTCACCGCGCTCGCCACCGCCGCGGCCGGCGTCCTCGTCGCCGCCGCCGTCAGCACCTCGCCCGCCGTCGCCGCCCCTGCCGGCACCGGCACCGGCTACCTGAAGACGAGCGGTAACAAGATCGTCGACAGCACCGGAGCGACCGTCCGGATCACCGGCATCAACTGGTTCGGGATGGAGACCGACAACAAGACCTTCCACGGGCTCTGGTCGAACAACCCGTGGCGGGGACAGATCGACAAGATGGCGAGCCTCGGCTACAACACGCTGCGGGTGCCGTACTCGAACGACGCGCTGAAGCCGGGCGCCACCGCCAGCGGGATCAACGACTTCGTCAACCCGGACCTGGTCGGGCTCTCGCCGTTGCAGATCCTCGACAAGGTCGTCGACTACGCGGGCAGCAAGGGGATGCGGATCATCCTCGACCGGCACCGGCCGACGGCCGCCGGGCAGTCACCGCTGTGGTACACCGGCACCGTCTCCGAGGCGACCTGGATCAACGACTGGAAGATGCTCGCCCAGCGGTACGCGGGCAACACCACGGTCATCGGCGCGGACCTGCACAACGAGCCGCACGCCGAGGGCACCAACCCGAACGCCACCGGCGCCTGCTGGGGCTGCGGTGACCCGGCCCGGGACTGGCGGCTCGCCGCCGAACGGGCCGGCAATGCCATCCTGTCCGTGCAGCCGAACTGGCTGATCTTCGTGGAGGGGGTGAGCTGCCCCAGCGGCGGCCTCTCCAACGTCTGGGACAACGACCCCAGCAACGACGAGGACTGCGGCTGGTGGGGCGGCAACCTGTCGAAGGCCGGCCAGTTCCCGGTACGGCTGAACGTGCCGAACCGGCTGGTCTACTCGCCGCACGAGTACGCCACCAGCGTCTACGAGCAGACCTGGTTCAAGGCCCCGGAGTTCCCGGACAACCTGCCGGCGATCTGGGACAAGTACTGGGGTTACCTGTACAAGCAGAACGTCGCCCCGATCATGATGGGCGAGTTCGGCAGCACCCTCGTCGACCCGCGGGACAAGGTGTGGCTGGAGAAGCTGATGGCGTACACCGGCACCGGCGTCAACGGGATGTCCTTCACCTACTGGTCGTGGAACCCGAACTCCGGTGACACCGGCGGCATCGCGCTCGACGACTGGACCAGCATCAACACCACCAAGCAGGCGATCCTCCAGCCGTACCTGATCCCGCCGGTCGGCGGCGGGGGCGGCGGGGTCACCCCCACGCCGACGACGCCGGGCCCGACGCCGACCACACCGGCACCCACCGGCGGCTGCACCGCGACCTACAAGCAGGTCAACGCGTGGCAGGGCGGATTCCAGGGCGAGCTGACCGTCAAGAACACCGGCACGGGTGCGCTCAACCCCTGGTCGGTGACGTGGACCTGGCCGGCCGGAGTGACCCTGGCCAGCGGCTGGAACGCCACGGTGACCCAGTCCGGCACCACGGTCACGGCCGCGGCGCCGACCTGGGCGTCGTCGCTCGCCGCGGGCGCGTCGGTGACCGTCGGCTTCACCGCCAACGGCGCGGCCTCCGCCCCCGGCTCGGTGAAGCTCAACGGCACCGCCTGCTGAAACGGCGACGGCCGGGACCTCCGCGTGGAGGTCCCGGCCGTCGGTCGCCAGGTCAGTGCGTGGCGCACCCGCC
>NZ_JBFAMU010000266.1:0-6779 GCF_040656655.1 Micromonospora sp. NPDC049799 | reverse complement strand
TCGGCGACCGCGTCGACCCGGGACTGCGGGGTGATCGGCGGCACCGCGCCCGTACGGCGGATCTCGGTGAAGAAGTCGCTGGTCGGACGCGGCGGGGCGGTGAAGAGCGCGACCCGGTGCCGGCCGGGCCGGGTGTCCGGGCCGAGGAAGTAGCCACGGGCGATCGGCATCTCCAACCCGGTCTCGGCCGACCAGCGCAGCGGGTCGGCGTAGTTCGTGTCCGGCAGGGGGAGGGTCACGATGCTGCGCCCGCCGGCCACGTAGGGGCGCCAGGCGCCCGAGGTGACGAACGCGGGTGTGGGGTCGAGGCGGACGGCGGGCAGCGGCGTGGGAAGCAGGGGCACCAGCGCCATGGCCAGCACGGTCACCGTGGCGAAGCGGATCTGCGGGCGGGCGCGCGGGTGCCGGACGGCGAGTCGCCGGACCCGCTCCGCCGCGTACGCGAGGAGCAGGCCGACGACGGGGGTGATCGCCAGCGCCCACCGGGTCGGCACCACGGAGTGCAGGACCGGCAGGTTCTCCAGCAGGGCCCACGGTGCGGCGACGCCGGTGCCCCGGCCGTTGACCTGGATCTCGCGGCCGAGCGAGAGCACCCCGAACAGCAGCCCGACGGCGGCCAGGCCGCGTACCACCACGTCCCGCCGCAACCACCAGACCAGTGCGACCACGAGCACCACCAGCGGCCACCCGAAGAAGGCGTTCTCCTCGGTGGGGTTCTTCGCGAGGCCCTTCGCGCTGCGCTCGTCGCCGGCGAGCGACTCCCGGGAGTACGCCACGAACGACGCCAGGTCGGTCGAGTAGCCCCGGATCAGCGGGGACAGCCCCTGGTACGCGCCGGGGCCGGCGAACTGGACGTAGAGCGGGTACGCGAGCAGCACCAGCGCCACCCCGGCGGCCACGCCCAGCCCGGCGAGGAAGGTCCGGGCCCGGGCGCGCAGCTCCGGTCGGCCGAGGGCGAGCACCCCGATCACGATGCCGAGGCCGATCGCGGTCATGAACAGGATCTCCAGGTTCAGGAACGCCTGCCAGACGATCACCAGCGCGAGCAGCACACCGTTGCGCAGCCATCGTCCGGGCTCGGCCAGCCGCAGGGTGCGCCAGATGATCAAGGGCACCACGTACTGGGAGACGATGTTCGGATGGGCGTTGGCGTGCGAGACCATCGCCGGGGCGTACCCGCAGAAGGCGGCTCCGAGCCAGGCCGGGCCCCGGCTCCCGATGATCACCCGGGAGAGGACGAAGTACCACGCGGTGGCCGTGACGATCATCCCGAGAGTGAGGAAGAGCAGGAACGACGCCCGGGGCCCGAGGAGCAGCGTGACCGGCGTCATTGGCAGAGACACGGATAGTACGGACGTGTTGGCCATCAAATTGACGCCGTCCGGCACGTTCATTCGATCCGACGTGAACGGGTGAACGAGTTCGGTCAACACCCGCGCACCGTGGGCCATCATCCACTCGAACTGCGACTGGTCGGTGCGGTTGTCCCGGACACCCCGGGCCGGGTCCAGCCACAGGCGCGCGGTGATCCAGAAGGCGGGAAGGACGAAGCTCAGCACGGCGAGCGCGTCCGGCCACCGCTCCCGTGGGGAACGTTTCCCCCGCTCAGGCCCACCTTCCGCGACCGCCCCCGGGGAGCCGGCGGGGCGGCCCGGTTCGGGAGTAGTCATAACGGTTCGTAGAGTAGTCAGCCTCTGGTGCCGCCGTGACATGTTTCGGGGTACTGAGTACTATGTGCCGGGTTCGCCGACCGACGATCACGTGCCCCAGACCCGACCGCAATTCGGCCACCCACGGTGCCCCGATTCTTCCGTGTAACACGCGGATGGTTGACTCTGTCGGTCCAGGCGCGGGTCGAGTCACACCGTGAGGAATCGACGCATGGCAGAAATCACTGGGGATCAGCGCGTGCAGTCCGAGGTCCTGGAGGGCCTCGCTACCGCGGTGAACCACCGCCGCTGGTTCGTCGAGCTCGCCCTGCCGTACCTCGGGGACGACCCGATCGAGATCGGCAGCGGCCTCGGCGACTACGCCCTGGAGTGGGCCGAGCATCTGCCGCGCTTCACCGCCACGGAGGCGGACCCGGACCGGCTGGTGTCGCTGAAGGAGCGACTGTCCGAGAAGTCCTCGATCGAGGTACGCCAGATGCTGCTGCCGCACTCGGAGCGCGGCACCTACAGCGCGGCCGTGTCGTACAACGTGCTGGAGCACATCGAGGACCACGTGGGCGCGCTGAGCAGCATGCGCGACCTGGTCCGGCCGGGCGGTGCGGTGATCATCATCGTGCCGGCGTTCCAGTTCGCGATGAGCCCGGCCGACGTCGCCACCGGGCACGTCCGCCGCTACACGAAGAAGACCCTGGCCGCCGCCATGACCGAGGCCGGCCTGACGGTGGAGAAGATCCACTACGCCAACGCGCTCGGCCTGATCGGCTACTTCATGGCGACCAAGGTCTTCCGGCTGATGCCGAAGGAGGGCCCGATGGTGAAGGTCTACGACACCCTCGTCCTACCCGCCACGAAGGCCGCCGAACAGCTCGCCCGCCCCCCGTTCGGCCAGTCCGTCTTCGCGGTGGCCCGCGTCCCCGCGTAACCAGTTGGCCCGACCGCGTCGATCATGAGGTTGACGGGTGACCTGATCTCGGATCCACCCGCCAACCTCATGATCGACGGAGGGTCGGCTACTCCTTGATCTGGTAGGTCGGGCGGATGACCGCCCGGGCCAGGGTGTGGAAGGCCAGGTTGAAGCCGACGTACGCGGGAGTCGCGTCGGGGGTGACGTCGAGGCGCTCCACGTCCAGGGCGTGCACCGCGAAGACGTAGCGGTGCGGGCGATCCCCGGGCGGCGGGGCGGCACCGCCGTACCCGTCGCTGCCGTAGTCGTTGCGAACCGTGAAGGCCCCGGCCAGGTCGTCGCCGGAGGCCCCCCGCGGCAGCCGCGTCACGGTCACCGGCAGGTTCACCAGCACCCAGTGCCAGAAGCCGCTACCGGTCGGGGCGTCCGGGTCGAAGCAGGTCACCACGAAGCCCTTGGTGTCCGCCGGGAAGTCCGACCAGTGCAGCTCCGGCGAGACGTTGTCGCCACCGGCGCTGGTGTGGGCGTACGCCTCGTCCATCGGCTCGCCGTTGCGCACGTCGTCGCTGGCCAGGGTGAAGGCCGAGACGGTCGGCAGCAGTTCGTACGGGTCCGGGGCGATCGGTCGTTCCAGGGTCATCGGGACGGGTCCTTCCGGTGTGCGCGATTGTCCTGCGCCCCTTCTTACCCCGCCCGACCCCACGACCGAACCGAAACACCGGTCGGCGGAGGGTGTGGGATTCGAACCCACGAAGACATCGCTGCCTTACCGGTTTTCAAGACCAGCGCCATCGGCCACTAGGCGAACCCTCCCGGCCCGCGACCCGCAAGGGGTACGCGGCCGTGCCTAGTCTGCCACGTCGGCGACCCGCCCGAGCGGGCACGGCACCCGTCGGGACCGGGACACCATCCACAGTGGGAGTCCCGGGCCGGGCACGGAAGGGTCGACCGGTGGGGTAGACAGGAGGCATGCGCGCGATCACGATCCCGGAGCCCGGCGGACCCGACGCACTGGTGTGGGCCGAGGTGCCCGATCCCGAGCCCGGCCCCGGTGAGGTGGTCGTCGACGTGCGGGCCAGCGCCGTCAACCGGGCGGACCTGCTGCAACGGCAGGGGTTCTACCCACCGCCGCCGGGCGCGCCCGCGTACCCGGGACTGGAGTGCTCGGGGGTGGTCAGCGCGACCGCCCCCGACGTGACCGGGTGGGAGGTCGGCCAGGAGGTCTGCGCGCTGCTGGCCGGCGGCGGGTACGCGGAGCGGGTGGCGGTGCCGGCCGGGCAGCTGCTGCCGGTGCCGGCTGGCGTCGCCGTGGTGGACGCCGCGGCGCTGCCGGAGGTGGCCTGCACGGTCTGGTCGAACGTCGTGCAGCTGGGCCGGCTGACGGCCGGTGAGACGCTGCTCGTGCACGGTGGCGGCAGCGGCATCGGCACGTTCGCGGTGCAGCTCGGTACGGCGCTCGGCGCGACGGTCGTGGTGACCGCCCGGTCGGTCAAGCACGAGCGGCTGCGCGGGCTGGGTGCCGCGCACACGATCGACTACCGGGAGCAGGACTTCGTCGAGGAGGTCCGTGCGGTCACCGACGGCCGGGGCGCGGACGTGATCCTGGACATCATGGGGGCGTCCTACCTGTCCCGCAACGTGGCTGCCCTGGCCGACGGCGGCCGGCTGGTCGTGATCGGCATGCAGGGCGGGCGCAAGGCCGAGCTGGACCTGGGTGCGCTGCTGGCCAAGCGGGGCACGGTGGCGGCGACCGCGCTGCGGTCCCGGCCGCTCGACCAGAAGGCGGAGATCGTCCGGGGCGTACGCGAGCAGGTGTGGCCGCTGGTCGAGGCGGGGAGGATCACGCCGATCGTGGACCGGCGGCTGCCGATGACCGAGGCGGCGGAGGCGCACCGCCTGGTCGAGTCGAACGACCATGTCGGCAAGGTCCTGCTCACCCTCGACTGATCACCTCACCCGTCGGTCGAGCTGGGCAGGACCAGTCGAGCACCGGGGCCCTCGCCGGCGAGGGAGTCGCCGGGGTTGTAGAGAGCGCAGCGCTGCAACGACAGGCAGCCGCACCCGATGCACCCGTCCAGGTCGTCGCGGAGCTTGCCGAGGAGCCGGATCCGCTCGTCCAGCCGGTCGCGCCAGTCGCGGGAGAGCCGCGCCCAGTCCTCGGCGGTCGGCGTACGCGAAGCGGGCAGCGACTCCAGCGCGGCCCGGATCTCCTCCAGGGAGACGCCGACCTGCTGGGAGATCCGGATGAACGCGACCCGGCGCAGCTCGATCCGGGCGTACCGGCGCTGGTTGCCACCGGTGCGTTCGGCGCGGATCAGCCCGAGCCGCTCGTAGTAGCGCAGGGCCGAGGGGGCCACGCCGCTGCGCTGGGCGAGCTGCCCGATGGTGAGTGCTTCGTGCATCACGTCGCCTTGAGTTGAAGTTCGCTTGAACTTGCAGGCTAACCGCATGACGACGACGACCGCCACCACGGGCGGCGCCACGCCGGCCCCACCGCCGGCCGCGCCCACGCCCCCACCCCCCACACTCGCCGCGCTGCTCGAACGGATCCGCGCCGGGCGGGAGTTCGGCCCGAACGTCTACTCGACGCTCGACGTGCTCCAGGTCCTCTACGACCGGATCCTGCGGATCACCCCGGCCACCGTCGACGACCCGGAGCGGGACCGGTTCCTGCTCTCCAAGGGGCATGCGGTCGCCGGGTACTACGCGGTGCTCGCTGCTCGTGGTTTCATCCCCGCCGACTGGCTGGACGACCAGGGCGGCCCGGCGAGCCGGCTCGGCGACCACCCGGACCGGCTGCTGGTCCCCGGCGTGGAGATCGGCTCCGGCTCGCTCGGCCACGGCCTGGGACTGGGCGTGGGCACCGCGCTCGGGCTGCGGGCCCAGGGCCTGCTGCGCCCGAGGGTGTACGTCCTGCTCGGCGACGCCGAACTGGACGAGGGCTCCAACCACGAGGCGATCGCGTACGCGGGTGCCACCGGCCTGGCCAGCCTGACCGCCATCGTGGTCGACAACTCCTCGGCCACGCACGGCTGGCCGGGCGGGGCGGCGGCCCGGTTCACCGTGAACGGCTGGACCGCCGCCACCGTCGACGGGCGCGACCACGACGCCCTGTACACCGCCCTCACCGGGCAGGACGACCACCGGCCGCACGTCGTCGTCGCGGCCGTCGACAGCGGGGAGTGACCGTGCGCGACACCTTCATCGAGACCACCACCGCGCTGCTCGCGGAGGATCCCCGTACCGCCCTGGTGCTGGCCGACATCTCCGCCGCGGCGTTCGTCCCGGCCGCCCGCCGGCACCCGGACCGGGTGCTCAACGTGGGCATCCGGGAGCAGTTGATGGTCGGGGTGGCCGGCGGACTGGCGCTGACCGGGCTGCGCCCGATCGTGCACAGCTACGCGCCGTTCCTCGTCGAGCGGGCGTACGAGCAGCTCAAGCTCGACCTGGACCACCAGGGCGTGGGGGCGGTGCTGGTCAGCGTCGGCGCCTCGTACGACCGGGCGGCGGCCGGGCGCACGCACCTCTCCCCGGGCGACGTCTCACTGATCGACACCCTGCACGGCTGGACCGTGCACGTCCCCGGCCATCCGGCCGAGGTGCCGGCGCTGCTGCGTACGGCGGTCGGCGGCGACGGGTCCGCGTACCTGCGGCTCTCCGCGCTGCGCAACGACGAGCCGCGCGGCGGGGACGCCGCGGGGGCGGGTCCGGAGGTCAGGAGAAACGGTCAGCGTGTCGGAGAGCGCCACACCCTCCCCCGGTGAGCTGCGAGCCGACTGCTCCCGGTGCTTCGGGCTCTGCTGCGTCGCGCCGGCCTTCTCCGCCTCGGCGGACTTCGCCCTCGACAAGCCCGCCGGGCAGCCGTGCCCGAACCTGCGACCGGACTCCCGCTGCGGCATCCACGCCGAGTTGCGCGAGCGGGGCTTCCCCGGCTGCACCGTCTTCGACTGCTTCGGCGCCGGGCAGCGGGTCGCCCAGGTGACCTTCGGCGGGCGGGACTGGCGCGACGCCCCGACGACCGCCCGCCGGATGTTCGACACGTTCGCCGTGGTCCGGCCCCTGCACGAGCTGCTCTGGTACCTCACCGAGGCGCTGTCCCTGCGCCCGTCGCCGGAGCTGCGCGCCGAGCTGTCCGCCGCGCTCGCCGAGACCGAGCGGCTGGCCGGCGGCGACCCGGAGTCGCTGCGCACGCTCGACGTCGACGC
>NZ_JBFAMU010000265.1:0-6812 GCF_040656655.1 Micromonospora sp. NPDC049799 | reverse complement strand
GCCGCCGGACTGGCCGGCCGCACCCGCCGCCTGGGCGACGAGTCCGAGCGGGCCCGCAAGGCGGTGACCGGCCGGATCCGGGACACACTGCGTCGCATCGACGACCGGCACCCCGCGCTCGCCGCCCACCTGCGGGACAGCGTGTCCACCGGCAGCTCCTGCCGGTACCAGCCGGCCACACCGGTGCCCTGGCGGCTGTGACACCCGGGCGCCGCCGACGTCGACGGCGCCCGGGAGCCGGTCAACGGCGGTTGTAGCGGCGCATCGTCAGGGTGCCGAAGACGACCAGGAACCCCACGCTCCACAGCAGCATCCACATGGTGCTCGTCGGGTCCGACGTGCCGGCCATCGCCGCGCGGACCGCCGACACCAGCTGGGTGACCGGGTTGGCCTTGACGAACGCCTGGAGCCAGCCGGGCATCGTGACCGGGTCGACGAAGACGTTGCTGAGGAAGGTCAGCGGGAAGAGCACCATCATGCTGACGCCCATCACGGACTTCTCGCTGCGCAGCACCAGCCCGAAGAACGTCCACACCCACGAGAACGCGAACGAGAAGACCACCAGCAGGCCGATCCCGGCCACCACGCCCAGCGGCCCGCCCGCGGGCCGGAACCCCAGCGCCAGCCCGACGGCCAGCATGACGGTGGCGGCGAGGACGTACCGCAGCACGTCGCCGAAGATCATGCCGACCAGGGCGGCGGGCCGCCAGACCGGCAGCGTACGGATCCGGTCGAAGACACCCTTTTCGATGTCGGCGTTCAGCCCGACCCCGGTGTACATGGTGATCATGACGACGCTGCTGACCATGATGCCCGGCAGGAAGAACTGGAGGTAGTCACGCGGGCTGTCGGCGAGGGCGCCACCGAACAGGTACGTGAACATCAGCACCATGATGATCGGGAACGCCGTGACGTCGAACAGCTGCTCCGGCACGTGCTTGATCTTCAGCATGGCCCGCCACCCGAAGGTCAGCGACGCCGACAGCGCGCTGGGCCGGGGCGGCCGGGCACCGGGTGCCAGGACGGTCGACAGCGCCTCCGTCGAGGGCACGTAGACCGAGGGCGCGCGGCCGGTCGCGGTGGTCGTGTCGCTCATCGGGCTGCCTCCAGCTGCGCGTCCCGCCCCGAGTCGTCCGACGTGGCGGGGTGGTCGGTCAGGGCCAGGAACACCTCGTCCAGGCTGGGCTGGCCGAGGGAGAAGTCGTCGACCACGATGCCGGCGCGGGCCAGTTCCCCGAGGGCGCGGGCGGCCTGCTCACTGGCCTCCAGGTCGGTGCCGTCGCTGCCGACCCGGGCGGTCAGCGCCACCGGATCGGGTTCGAGCTGCACCGGGACGCCGAGCGCTGCCCGGAGGACCGCTTCGGCCTCGGTGCGCCGGGCCGGGTCGCGCAGTCGCAGGTGGACGGTGCCCGCCCCGACCGACGACTTCAACTCACCCGGGGTGCCCTCCGCGATCACCCGGCCGTGGTCGACGACGGCGATGCGCCCGGCGAGCTGGTCGGCCTCGTCCAGGTACTGCGTGGTCAGCAGCACGGTCGTGCCGTGCGCCACGACCGCCCGGACGATCTCCCACACCTGGTTGCGGCTGCGCGGGTCCAGGCCGGTCGTCGGCTCGTCGAGGAAGAGCAGGTCCGGGGTGTTCAGGATGCTCGCGGCGATGTCGACGCGGCGGCGCATCCCGCCCGAGTACTTCTTCACCTGCCGGCCGGCGGCCTCGGTCAGGCCGAACGCCGCGAGCAGCGCGTCGGCCCGCTGCCGGGCGGCGGGCTTGCGCAGCCCGAGCAGCCGGCCGAGGAGCACCAGGTTCTCCGCGCCGGTCAGGTCCTCGTCGACGGAGGCGTACTGGCCGGTCAGGCTGACCCGGCCGCGGACCGCGTCGGCCTCCTCGACCACGTCGTGCCCGAAGACCCGCGCCCGGCCCCCGTCGGGCCGCAGCAGTGTCGCCAGCACCCGGACGGCGGTGGTCTTGCCGGCCCCGTTCGGCCCGAGCAACCCGTACACGGTGCCGGCGGGGACCCGCAGGTCGATCCCGTCGAGCGCCCGGGTCTTCCCGAACGCCCGGGTCAGGCCCTCCGCCTCCACGGCGAGGCCGGTGGTGCGTCTGCTCATGATCTCCGCCCCTGTTCCGTTGTCCCGCAGGACGTGCGGGGCCGGTCGCCCCACACCCGGTCGGCGCCAGACGCCCCGCCAGATCGGATCTGGCGGACCCCGCGGGCCGGTCGGCGGCCGGAAATCCGCCGCGCGTGTCGGAGGTGGCTGCTTGAATTCGCGGCGACGGCGACGAAGGGGCGGGGATGGACGACGTGCGGATCGTACCGTGGAGCACCGCCGACCTGGACCTGTTGCGGCAGCTCAACGCCCCGGAGATCCGGGACCACACCGGCGGGCCGGAGACCGACGAGCAGGTCGTCGCCCGCAACGACCGTTACGCGCGGATGAGCGACACCGGCCCGAGCTGCATGTACGTGGTCGTGCTGCCGGACGGGTCGCGGGTGGGCAGCGTCGGCCACTGGGAACGGGAGTGGCGCGGCGCACAGGTGTGGGAGATGGGGTGGGCGGTGCTGCCCGCGTACCAGGGGAGGGGCCTGGCCACCGCCGCGGTGCTGGCGGCGGTGGACGCCGCCCGCGCCCGGCGGACGCACCGGTGGGTGCACGCCTACCCGTCGGTGGACAACGCGGCGTCCAACGCGGTCTGCCGCAAGGCCGGGTTCACGCTGCTCGGCCCGACGGAGTTCGAGTATCCTCCCGGCCGGATCATGCGCTCCAACGACTGGCGGCTCGACCTCACCGGGGGCCACTGACAGCCCTCACCAGGTGCCGTCGAGGCGCGCACGTTGCTCCGGGGTGAGGTCGAGGTCGACCGCCGCGAGACTCTCGTCGAGCTGCGCCACCGACGAGGCGCCGACCAGCGGGATCGCCGGCAGTTCCGCGCCGATCAGCCAGGCCAGCACCACCTGGTTGACCGTCGCGCCGGTCTCCGCCGCGACCTCCCGCAGCGTGGCCAGCCGTCGGGGAGTGCTCGGCAGGTCGTATGCGGGATCCAGCGGCTTGTCCGGCCGGGCGTACGAGCCCTTGAGCAGCGGCGAGTACGCGACCAGCGCCAGGTCCGGCTCGGCCCGCAGGTAGCTGAGCAGGTCGGCGCCCGCCGATCCGGGGTCGCCGTCCGGGTCCAGCGCGCTGGGCAGGTCGGGCCGGCGGTGCAGGTAGCTGTGGTGGTACTGGAGCACCTCGTACCCGGGCAGGCCGGCCGCCGCGGCCAGCGCGCGGGCCCGCTCCACCCGCCAGGCCCGGTGGTTGCTGGCTCCCAGCAGGCCCACCGTGCCCTCCGCGACCAGCTCCCCGAAGGCGCCGACGGTCTCCTCGAGCGGCACCGTGCGATCCTCGATGTGCGCGTAGAGCAGGTCCAGCCGGTCCACGCCCAACCGCTCCCGACTGCGCTCCGCCGACTCGCGGAGCACCTTCGCCGACAGCCCCTCGGCGTTGTCGGTGTAGCTGGTGCCGGGGGCGAGCGGACGGGCGCCGAGCTTGGTGGCGACGACGATCTCCGTGCCGACCCCCCGGCTGCGTCGCCACCGGCCGAGCAGTTCCTCGCTCTGCCCGCCCTGGCTCCCGTCGACCCAGAACGCGTAGTTGTCCGACGTGTCGACGAACGTGCCGCCGGCCTCGACGTACCGGTCGAGGATGGCGTACGAGGTGGCCTCGTCGGTGGCGCTGCCGAAGAGCATCGCGCCGAGGCTGAGCACGCTGACCTCGCGCCGGGTCGCCGGGTCCGTGCCGATCGTGCGGTACCGCATCAGTTTCTCCTCTCGTGCGGGCCTCCACCCTGGACCTTGGAGTGCACTCGAGGTCAAGCACGCCACCGCCCCCGGATCGGCGGTTCGACCCGGGGGCGGTACGGCGCGCCGGTCAGCTCGGGACGTAGTCGAAGGTGTCCGGGTTCGGGCCCTGCCGGCCGGCCTCGCCCCTGCCCAGCCCGGTGATCCGCTCCATCGTCGCGTCGTCCAGCTCGAAGTCGAAGATGCCGAGGTTCTCCTCGATCCGCTCGGGCGTGATCGACTTGGGGAAGACGATGTCGCCCCGCTGCACGTGCCAGCGCAGCACCACCTGGGCCACCGTCCGGCCGGTCTGCTCGGCGATGCCGACGAGCGTCGGGTCGTCGAGCACCTTGCCCTGCGCGATCGGCGACCACGCCTCGATGGCGATGCCGTTGGCCTTCGCGTACGCCCGGACCTCCTCGTTGCCGAAGTACGGGTGCACCTCGATCTGGTTCACCGCCGGCACCGTGTCCGTCTGGACGGCCAGCCGCTCCAGGTGCGCCACCTGAAAGTTGGACACGCCGATGGACCGGGCCCGGCCGTCATGCCGGAACTCCTCCAGGGTCTTCCAGGTGGACACGAAGTCTCCGTCGTACAGGGTCGGCAGCGGCCAGTGGATGAGGAAGAGGTCGATGTAGTCCATCTTCAACGCCGACAGCGTCGACTCGAACGCCCTGCGGGCGTCGTCGGGGCGGTGGAAGCCGTTGTTCAGCTTGCTCGTGATGTAGACGTCACGCCGGTCCAGACCGGACTCGCGCACGGCCTGTCCGACCTCCGCCTCGTTGCCGTACATCTCGGCGGTGTCGATGTGCCGGTAGCCGAGGTCCAGGGCGGTGCGCACGGCCCGGACGGTGTCCTTGGGCTCGATCTGGAACACCCCGAAGCCGAGCTGGGGGATGGTGTTGCCGTCGTTCAGGGTGATGTCGGGGATCCTGGTCGTCACTGTGGCTCCTCACCGTCGTCCGGAGCGGCCGGGGCGCGGTAGCGTTCCCACGCCGCCACCCGCCGTTCCATCCGGTGTGCGTACCCGCCCCGACGGGTCCTCTCACGGCCCCGGCAGGGTGATCCCCGATACGGCTCAGTCGGCCAGGTCTGCCGGCACGAGGTGCCGGACCAGGTCCTCGTCCGGCCGGTAGCCCGTGGCGCTGTGGATCCACTCGGCGGGGATGCCGGGCCGGTAGAACCGCACGTAGTCGACGTCGGCCTTCAGATCCGGGCTGGGTGCGGCGGACGTCCAGCTCGTGTAGGCGTTGATCCCCCACTGGAGGCGGGCCGGCAGGTCGGTGCGGTCGTAGCGGGCACCCACCCGCCACTGCCCGCCGGGCAGCCGGTAGAGGCTGACCACCGCGCCGCCGACCCGGGCCAGGGCCAGGTCGACCCAGCCGGGTGCGCCGCCCAGCAGTCGCAGCCGGGACTGCCCGTTGCGGGTCGTCTTCACCTCCAGTTGCGGTCGGCCACCGACGCCGGTGCCGGTGGTGATGAAGACCCAGTCGTCGACGTCCGCGCCGGGGACCCGCAGCATCAGGCCCGCCAGCGAGTACGGCTTGCCCGGCACCTCGGCGTTGCGCCCGGCGGCCCGGACCCGGGCCACCATCAGCACGTCGCCCTCGCGTTCCTGGAACAGGTACGGCGCCCGCAGCCGCTCGAACCAGGCGCTCACCTTCGGCTCGACGTGCAGGGCGCCGGTCTCGGTGCGCCCGACGTCGTGCGCCAGCAGGTCGTTGCGACCGCCCTCGACCTCGTGCAGCCACCGCCAGCCGGACAGGCCGCCCGCGTCGAACTCGGTGCCGTCCAGCTTCACCGGAGGGCTGGCGGCGACGCCGGACGGTGCTGCGCTGCCGGTGGCCGGTGGTCCGCTGCCGACCGGCTCCGGGACGGTGGTGGTGGTTCCGCAGGCGCTGAGCAGCAGCACCACGGCGGCGGCCCGCACGATCAGTCGTGGCACGGGTGGCTCCCTTCGTCGGTCGACGAGGGAACGCGGTGGCCCGCCGGTCCGGTGGGCGACCGCCGCGAGCCGTGGCCGAACCGTTACGGCGCCGCCAGGTCCGCCAGCGCGCGCACCGACCGCCAGTTCCGGGTGGTCGCCACGACGCCGAGCTTCTTCTCCAGGTACGCGTTGGTGAACCGCGACCGGCCGTAGCCCCCGTCGGGATAGTGCAGGAAGACCTCCCGGCCGCTGACCGTGAACGCGACGTTCTCGCCGCCCGGCACGGCGAGGGCGTCCACCGCTGCCCGCTCCGGTGCGGTGGCCAGGAACGCCACCAGCAGCCGGGTCGGGTCCTCCTCCCGGTCGGCGTACGGGTTGCCGCCGGCCACCGCCGCCATCTCCCGGCCGCTGCGCACCAGCACCGGCACGGTCAGCCCCAACTCGTCGGCGATCGCCCGCTCGATGCCCCCGGCCAGCGCCTCCGCGTCGCGCACGCTGCTGCCGAAGACCACGTTGCCGCTCTGCAGGTACGTCTTCACGTCGTCGTGGCCCAGGTTCGTGACCAGCCGCCGCAGGTCGGCCATGCCGACCTTGGCACCACCGACGTTGACCCCCCGCAGCAGGGCGATGTACCTGTCCATCGTTGACCTCCCGGCTCCGACCGCCATCCTCGCGCATCCGGGCGTTCACCGGGGGTAGGCCGTCCGGCGGGCGGCGGGCGTGGCCGCGAGTGGCTAGCGTCGGGGCATGTCCGCACGCATCGCCGGCCTGACGCTCGCCGTCGTCGCGGCGGCGCTGTGGGCGGTCGGGATGACCGTTCTGCAACCGCTGACCGAGCCGATCGGCCCCTGGCCGGAGACGCTGCCTCCCATCGACACCTACTGGGCGCGCGACCTACGCTTCGCCGCGATCGTCGCGGCCGTGCTGGGCCTGGTGCTCGCCGGGCGGGGCGACCGGCGGTGGTCCGCGCCCGCGGTGGTGCTCGGCGGGCTGTGGGCCGCCGCCGACGTCGCGGTGGACCGCGTCGACCCGGACGGCGCCGGTCCGACCGTCCTGCTCGCCGCCGCCGG
>NZ_JBFAMU010000264.1:0-6825 GCF_040656655.1 Micromonospora sp. NPDC049799 | reverse complement strand
GGCGGTGCGCGGTTCGCACGGCCGGTTGCCGGCCGACCCGGCGGACGGCCCGGTGCTGCTCTGCTCCGACGCGTCGGCCGCGCGTGACCGGATCGCCGCCACCGAGGTCAAGGCCCTGCTGCTGCACCTCGCCGGGCTGTCCGACCGCGCCGGCGCCCCGGCGGCGCCCCACCCGACCGGGGAGGCGTCGTGACGGTCACCGCCGAACCGACCGACGTGAGCGGGCTGCGGGCCCGTTTCGACGCGGAGCTGGCCGCGTTCCTCGACCGGCAGGGGCCGGACTGGCCGGACGGCGCCCCCCGGGGCGTGTTCACCGCCCTGAACCGGTTCGTGCTGGCCGGCGGAAAACGGCTGCGCCCGCTCTTCTGCTACTGGGGCTGGCGCGGCGCCGGCGGGTCGGACGGCAGCCCCATCGTGGTGGCCGCCGCCGCCCTGGAGCTGTTCCACGCCTTCGCGCTGATCCACGACGACATCCTGGACGGCAGTGACCGTCGTCGGGGTGAACCGTCGGTGCACCGGCTCTTCGCGGACCTGCACGCCCGGTCGTCGTGGCGCGGGGACCCCGAGGCGTACGGGCGCAACACCGCGCTGCTCTGCGGTGACCTCTGCGCCGCCTGGTCGGACCAGATGTTCCACGAGTGCGGCCTGAGCGCCGACGTGATCCACCGCGGGTACGCGGTCTTCGCCCTGATGCGGACCGAGGTGATCGCGGGGGAGTACCTGGACCTCGTGTCCGGCGTCGGCGACGGCTCGGTGGCCAGCGCACTGACGGTGATCCGGATGAAGGGGGCCCGCTACACGGTGACCCGGCCGCTCCAGATCGGGGCCACGCTGGCGGGGGCGGCGCCGGAGCTGGTCGCCGCGCTGGCCGAGTTCGGCGATCCGCTCGGTGACGCGTTCCAGCTCCGCGACGACGTCCTCGGCGTCTTCGGGGACCCGGCGGTGACCGGCAAGTCCGTCCTGGACGATCTCCGTGAGGGCAAGCCGACGGTGATGATGGCCCTGGCCCGGGACGCGGCCGACCGGGCGCAGACGGCGCGACTGCGGGAGCTGTTCGGCAACCCGGCGCTGGACGCCGACGGCGCCGCCGAGTTGCGGGGCATCATCGAGAGCACCGGCGCACGGGAGAAGATCGAGCAGATGATCCGCGTACGGGCCGAGGCGGCCCTGGCGGCCCTGGTCGACGCGCCACTGGACGAGTCCACCCGTGCGGCGCTCACGTCCCTCGCGGCGCAGGCTGTCGACCGTCCTCTCTGAGACCGCTCTCCCGAACTTTTGCTTCTATGGACAAAAGTTCACGTTGGACGGTCGGAAGGTATGGACACATCGACGGATCCGACTTAATGTCGTGGCCATCACAACGGTGTTTCGTCGAGGTGAACCGACGGCGCGGGAACCCATCGACTGGTGATCTCCGCGTGGCCCGCCGGCCACCGGTCGTCACGGCCGGCCGGGTCGGCACCCGGCAGGCCCGCATCCTCCCGCTACGGCATTCGGCGCGACGGCGCGCGCCCGCCCTGGCAGATTACTCGTCAGGAAGGGACCCCCCCATATGTCCACATCGGACGCCACCATCCCCCACCGCAACCGACGATGGTTCTCCGCCAGCGCCGCGCTGGTCCTGGCCGCCGCTGCCGGCACGGTCGCCCTGGGCGCCGGGCCCGCCGCACTGGGCGGGCCCACGGCCGCCTCCGCCCACCCCATCGTGGGCACCGACTTCCAGCAGGTCACTCTCGCCAAGGGGGCCGCCGAGGTCGGCGAGCCCATGACGATCGCGGTGCTCCCGGATCGCTCGGTCGTGCACACCGCCCGCAACGGCACGGTGCGCCGGACCGACTCCGCCGGCAACACCTCCGTCATCGGCACCCTGGCCGTCTACACCCACGACGAGGAGGGGCTCCAGGGCGTCGGGGTCGACCCGAACTTCGCCACCAACCGGCACATCTACCTCTACTACGCGCCGCCGCTGTCCACGCCGTCCGGCGACGCGCCCGCGACGGGCAGCGACTTCTCCGCCTGGGACGGCGTCAACCGGCTGTCCCGGTTCACGCTGAACGCCGACTTCACCATCAACACCGGCAGCAAGGTCGACGTACTGGACGTCCCGGCCAGCCGGGGCATCTGCTGCCACGTCGGCGGCGACATCGACTTCGACGCGGCCGGCAACCTCTACCTGTCGACCGGCGACGACACGAACCCGTTCGACTCCGCGGGGTACGCCCCGATCGACGAGCGGACCAACCGCAACCCCGCGTACGACGCGCAGCGCAGTTCCGCCAACACCAACGACCTGCGCGGCAAGATCCTCCGGATCAAGGTCAACGCGAACGGGACGTACTCGATCCCGTCCGGCAACATGTTCGTCGACTCGGACCCGAAGACCCGGCCCGAGATCTACGCGATGGGCTTCCGCAACCCGTTCCGGATGAGCGTGGACAAGGCCACCGGCATCGTCTACGTCGGTGACTACGGGCCGGACGCCGGCACCACCACCAGCCGTGGCCCCAGCGGTCAGGTCGAGTTCAACCGGGTCACCGGGCCCGGCAACTACGGGTGGCCGTACTGCACCGGGACCAACACCGCGAACGAGACGTACGCCGAGTGGGACTTCGCCGCCGGCACGGCCGGCGCGAAGTACAACTGCACCGGCGGCCCGACCAACAACTCGTTCCGCAACACCGGCCTGACCACCCTGCCGGGGGCGAAGGCGGCCTGGATCCGGTACGCCGGCGACGCCGGCAGCCCGCCCGAGTTCGGCGGCGGCTCCGAGTCGCCGATGGCCGGCCCGGTCTACCGGTACAGCGCGTCGAACCCGTCGACCACCAAGTTCCCGCAGGGCTTCGACGGGCAGTTCTTCGCCGGCGAGCTGGGCCGGGGCTGGGTCAAGCCGATCCACCTCAACGCCGACGGCTCACCGGGCGCCATCGAGACGTTCCCCTGGAACGGCAAGCAGGTCATGGACATGGCGTTCGGTCCGGACGGCGCGCTCTACGTCCTGGACTACGGCACCGGCTACTTCAACGGCGACGCCAACTCCGCCCTCTACCGCTACGACTACATCGGCGGCGGCAACGCGGCACCGACGGCGGTCGCGGCGGCGGACAAGACCTCCGGCGCGGCCCCGTTGACCGTGAACTTCTCCTCGGCCGGGTCGTCGGACCCGGAGGGTGGCGCGCTGACGTACTCGTGGAACTTCGGCGACGGCACCACCTCGACGGCGGCCAACCCGAGCAAGACGTACACCGCCAACGGCACGTACACCGTCACGCTGACCGTCCGGGACCCGCAGAACGCCACCGGTACGGCGAACGTGCAGATCGGCGTCGGCAACACCGCGCCCACGGTGACCATCACCAGCCCCGGCAACGGCCAGTTGTTCAGCTACGGGGACACCGTGCCGTTCAGCATCACGGTGACCGACCCGGAGGACGGCACCATCGACTGCACCAAGGTCAAGATGACGTACGTGCTGGGGCACGACAGCCACGGCCACCAGATCACGTCGAAGCAGGGCTGCTCCGGGTCGATCACGATCCCGGTCGACGGTGAGCACGACGACGCGGCGAACATCTTCGCCATCTTCGACGCCGAGTACACCGACGCGGGTGGGCTGACCACCCACAAGCAGCACACCCTCCAGCCGAAGAAGCGGCAGGCGGAGCACTACAAGACCTCCTCGGGCATCCAGCAGTACAGCAAGGCGACGGCCGAGGGCGGCAAGACCGTCGGCAGCATCGACAACGGCGACTGGATCGCCTTCGAGCCGTACCGGATCAACAACGTCACCTCCTTCACCGCCCGGGTCTCCTCCGGCGGCATCGGCGGCACCCTCCAGGTCCGCGCCGGCTCGGCCACCGGCACCGTGCTCGGCTCGGCCACCGTGCCGGTCACCGGCTCCTGGGAGACCTTCCAGAACGTCACCGGCGCCATCTCCAGCCCGCCGGCCGGCACCACCACGCTCTACCTGACCTTCGCCGGTGGCGCCGGGGCGCTCTTCGACGTCGACTCGTTCACCTTCACCACCGGCTCCTCGGGCGGCGGGACCGGGCCGATCGTCGGGCTCGCCGGCAAGTGCCTCGACGTCCGCAACGCGGCGACCGCCGACGGTACGCAGATCCAGATCTACACCTGCAACGGCACCTCCGCGCAGACGTGGACGGTGACGCCGAACTCGACGGTCAAGGCGCTGGGCAAGTGCCTCGACATCTCGGGCGGGGCGTCGGCCGACGGCACCAAGATCCAGCTGTGGACGTGCAACGGGACCGGCGCGCAGAACTGGTCGGCGCAGGCCGACGGCACGCTGAAGAACCCGCAGTCGGGCAAGTGCCTGGACGTCTCGGGCAACAACTCCGCCGACGGCACCGCGGTGCACCTGTGGACCTGCCACACCGGCGCCAACCAGAAGTGGACCCTGCCATGAGAATCCTCCGATCCGTGATCGGCGTGGCCACCGCCGCCCTCGCCGTGCTGGCCTGCACCACACCGGCCACTCCGGCCAGCGCTGCCGACGCCGCCTACGACGTGCTGGTCTTCTCGAAGACCGCCGGCTTCCGCCACGACTCCATCGCGGTGGGCACCCAGGCCGTCCGGGACCTGGGCGCGGCGAACAACTTCACCGTCACCGCCACCGAGGACGCCGCCGCCTTCACCACCGGCAACCTCGCCCAGTACGAGGCGGTGATCTTCCTCAACACCACCGGTGACGTGCTCAACGCCACCCAGCAGACCGCCTTCGAGTCGTACATCGGCTCCGGCGGCGGCTACGTCGGTGTGCACTCCGCCGCCGACACCGAGTACAACTGGTCGTTCTACGGCAACCTGGTCGGGGCGTACTTCGCCTCGCACCCCGCGATCCAGCAGGCGAACGTCAAGGTGGAGAACCGGGCGCACGCGGCCACCGCCCACCTGCCGCAGACCTGGACCCGCACCGACGAGTGGTACAACTACACCACCAACGCCCGCTCCACCGCCCGCGTCCTGGCCACCCTCGACGAGGGCTCGTACTCGGGCGGCTCGATGGGCGCCGACCACCCGCACGCGTGGTGCAAGACCTACAGCGGCGGCCGGGCCTTCTACACCGGCGGCGGGCACACCCAGGCGTCGTACTCCGACTCGGCGTTCCGCGCGCACCTGCTCGGCGGCATCCGGTACGCGGCCGGCCGCACGAAGGCCGACTGCCGGGCGGAGACCGGCTACACCGCCCTCTACAACGGCTCGACCACCGGCTGGTCGCAGGCCGGGCCGGGCAGCTTCACCAACTCCGACGCCACGCTGACCTCCGTCGGTGGGCTCGGCATGCTCTGGTACAGCGCGAAGGAGTTCACCAACTACTCGCTCAAGCTGGACTGGAAGCTGGCCGGGGACGACAACTCGGGCGTCTTCATCGGCTTTCCGCCGTCGAGCGACCCGTACTCGGCGGTGAACAACGGCTACGAGGTGCAGATCGACGCCACCGACGCCGCCGACCGGACCACCGGCGCCGTCTACACCTTCAAGTCCGCCGACATCGCCGCCCGGGACGCGGCGCTCAACCCGCCGGGGGAGTGGAACACCTACGAGCTGCTGGTCGAGGGTGAGCGGCTCCAGGTCTTCCTGAACGGGTCGAAGATCAACGACTTCACCAACACCAACCCGGCACGTTCGCTGGCCGGCCACATCGGCATCCAGAACCACGGCAACGGCGACGACGCGTCGTTCCGCAACATCCGGATCAAGGAGCTGGGCACCACCCCGCCGCCGACCGGGAACACCACGATCCAGGCCGAGTCGTTCAGCTCGCAGAGCGGGGTCACCCCGTTCACCAAGGCCGGTGCGAACGGCGGTCAGACCCTCGGCTACATCGACCCGGGCGACTGGGCCGCGTACAACGGGGTCTCGCTGACCGGCGTCACGTCGTTCAAGGCGCGGATCGTCTCCGGCGGGCCGGGCGGCACGATCCAGGTGCGGACCGGCTCGACCACCGGCACCGTGCTCGGCTCGGTCGCGGTGCCCAACACCGGTAGCTGGACCACCTTCGCCGACGTCACGACGAACCTGTCCAACGTCCCGTCGGGCACCCAGAACCTCTACCTCACCTTCACCGGCTCGGGTACGGGGCTCTTCGACGTGGACGACTTCACCCTGGTGAAGGGGACCGGGGGCACCCCGGGCACCGGCCCGATCAAGGGCCTGGCCGGCAAGTGCCTGGACGTACGCAGCAGCGGCACGGCCGACGGTACGCAGATCCAGATCTACACCTGCAACGGCTCGGGCGCGCAGACGTGGACGGTGACGCCGAACTCGACGATCAAGGCCCTCAACAAGTGTCTCGACGTCTCCGGCGGCGGGTCGGCCGACGGCACGAAGATCCAGCTGTGGACCTGCAACGGCTCGGGTGCCCAGAACTGGTCGGCGCAGGCCGACGGCACGCTGAAGAACCCGCAGTCGGGCAAGTGCCTGGACGTCTCGGGCAACAACTCCGCCGACGGCACCGCGGTGCACCTGTGGACCTGCCACACCGGCGCCAACCAGAAGTGGATCCTGCCCTGACCTGAGGCCACCGGTCGAACCGGCCTCCTCCCACCCACGGGGTCCCTGCCACGGCAGGGGCCCCGTGCTGTCGCGCTCCGGCCGCGACGACGCCGCAGCGCCTGATGTCTGTGTGACATGAATATGTCCCACAGACATCAGGCCGCCACGACTCCTGCCGCCCCGCGCGCGACCCGCCGGAGGCGGCCAGCCGATCTCCGCCGGGGGCGGGGTGATCGCGGGTGGGAGCGGTCGGCGGCGAGGCCGCTGCCGTACCTTGACCGCATGGGACAGGACAGTGGACCGCATCCGGCGGTA
>NZ_JBFAMU010000263.1:0-6908 GCF_040656655.1 Micromonospora sp. NPDC049799 | reverse complement strand
CCGCCCGCCGGCCGGGGAGGCCGGTGCGGGCGGTGCGGTCCGCGGCGGTGCTGCCTGCGCTGTCGGGCTCACTTGACGATGCCCTCGATCTGCGTACGGGCGGCCTTCAGCAGCGCGGCGTAGTCGGCGCCCGGGGTCAGCGCCTTCTGGATGGTGGGCACCAGGACGCTGTCGACGATCCGCTGCCAGTGCGGGCTTGCCGGGCGCGGCTTCGTGGCGCTCGCGTTGAGGGTGGACAGCAGCGGGCCGAACGACTCGTAGCCGGGCTTGTCCGCGTACTGCTGGTAGGCGGACTTGCGGGCGGCGAGACCGAGGGTGGTCTCGATGCTGAGCGCGTTGTCGTCGTACGCCGCCTTGATGAACTGCTTGGCGAGGTCGCCCTTCGCGCCGTCCTTCGGGACCGACAGGTACCAGGGGCCGGGGATGCCGGCGACGCCCGCGGTGCCGCCGATCATCGGGGCCGCGCCGACCTTGCCGGCCACCTTCGCGTCGGCCGGGATCTGCCGGTACGCGTGCGCCCAGAACCGCGTCATCGCGGTCTGACCCTGGTTGAACAGGTTCTGCGCGGCGTTCCAGTCGGTCTGCGCCGCGCCGGCCGGGGCGACCCTGTGCTTGTTGTTGAGGTCGGCGTAGAAGGTCAGCGCGGCCACGTGCTGGGCGTTGTCGACGATGACGGCGCCGGTGTCGTCGAGGACCACGCCGGGGGAGCCGGCCTGGAGGACGTGGGCGAGCCACTCGGTTTCCACGGCGCCCTTCACATCGGTGCCCCAGAGCTTCTGGTCGGGCCGGGTGAAGAAGACGGCGATGTCGGTGAACTGCTGCCAGGTGGTGGGCGGGGCGAGCGGGTAGCCGTACTTCGCCTGGAAGGCCGCCTTCTCCTTCGGGTCGGAGAAGAGGTCCTTGCGGTAGAAGAGGATCTCGCTGTTGGTCCAGACCGGCATGCCGACGAACGATCCGCCGGACTGGGCCTCCTGCACGAGCGCGGGGAACAGGTCGTTCCTGACCTCGGCGGTGAACAGGTCGTCGAGGCCGGCGAGCTTGCCGGCGAAGAGCGGCAGCCACACCGCGTCGACGGCGCACACGTCGAAGGACGGCTTGCCGTTGGACAGCTCGCTGGTCAGCCGGTTGAACAGGCCCTCGTACGGCAGCTCGACCAGGGTGACCGTGGTGCCGGTGGCCTGCTGGAACTTGTCCACGACCGGCTGGAGCTCGATCTTGCCGCCGCCCTCGCAGGCGACGGTGAGGGTCTTGGTGTCGCCGGATCCCGCGGCGGTGGTCCCGCCGGCACCGCAGGCGGCGGTGCCGAGCAGGGCCGCCGCGCCGGCGCCGGCGGTGAGGCCGAGGAAGCCGCGCCGGGGGAGTCCGACGGTACGTGTGAGGGTCATCGTCCGCTCCGATCAGGGGGTCGTCCGGGCGCGTGGGGGCGCGCGCCGGAGCGCGTGGTGGGAGTCCGTGAGGCAGGTGCCAAAACCTTTTGGCAAAAGCTTTTGGCAGAGCGTAAGAGCGGTTTCCGTGACGGTCAAGTGTCGTTTGTGTGAAGGGCGTCAGAGAGGCGGGCAGCGCGACACTGCCGCTGATGGGGACCAGCGGACCGCCGGAGGTCCAGGCATGCCGCGACGGCACGACCCAAGCCGACCGACCCGTGGTGAACCAGACCCCGCAGAGCTGGCCGCCGTCACCTCCGGTTGGACAGCCGGCGGGCCGGCCGGCCAGAGTGTCCGCCGTGAGGTACCTGCGGACGGCCGGCGCGGTCGGGATCAGACGGCCCCGGCCCGGCGACGAGGCGGAGTTCACCGCCGCCGCCCGGCGGAGCCGGGACCTGCACCACCCCTGGCTGACCGCTCCCGCCGACCCGGCGGCGTACGCCGCGTACCTGGCCAAGCTGCGCCGCCCGGACCACTCCGGCTACCTGATCTGCGACCGGGCCAGCGGGGCGATCGCGGGCTACGCGAACATCAGCGCCATCGTCCTGGGCGCCCTGCGCGGCGGTTTCCTGGGCTATGCCGCGTTCCTGCCGTTCAACGGCACGGGACACGCCTCGACCGGAATCGGCCTGGTCGTCGACCACGCGTTCACCGCGCTGGGCCTGCACCGGCTGGAGGCCAACATCCAACCGGGCAACGAGCCGTCCCGGGCGGTGGCCCGCAAGCTCGGCTTCCGGCTGGAGGGCTTTTCCCCGGACTACCTCTTCATCGACGGGGCCTGGCGCGACCACGAACGCTGGGCCATCACCGCCCCGGACCGGTGATCAAGGGGTTCGCGTCAGGGTCCGCGCCGGAACTGACGCAAACCCCTTGATCAACGCGGAGTGGGGCAGGGCGGGGTGGGGCGGGGTGGGGCAGGGTGGGGTGGGGCAGGGTGGGGTGGGGTGGTCAGCGGCCGGGGCCGCGGGTTTCGCGGCGCTGGACGCCGAGGCGCTCGATGCGCCCCTGCTTCTGCTCGACGCGCCGCCGCTGCCGGGGCGTGAGCTGCTTGCGGCCGCTCTGCTGCAGGTAGATCGGCTGGCGCTGGTCGTTCGACATGGGGGCGCTCATGACCGTTTCCTCCTCGTCGTGCGTGCTGCGGACGCTCCCACCGTGCGCCCGCACCGGGTGAGCGGACCCCACCCGATGCGGGCTATCCGGACCGGACGTCAACTGCCCGGCCTCGGGAACGCCACGGGAGAGCGGTGCCCGTCTCGCCCGACCGCGCGTGCGCCGAAGACGACGTTGTCCTTCGACAGGTCGATCGTCGTCTCGGTGACGTCGCCGACCTCGATGACCTTCTGCCACTCCGGCGGCGCCGATGCCGCGTACCGGATCGTCCTGGCTGGAGAGGGTGTGCCGGGTGCCGAACGCGGCCAGCCGGCGCACGGTGGCCTCGATCCGGTCGGAGTCGATCTCGCGTAACAACGCGCGCAGCTCGCGGTCGGGGGCCTGCGGCCGCGCCGGGCGGCCGGGTCCGCGCGGCGGCGGCGAGCCGTCGGCGGCGGCCGGCTCGGCGACCAGGGGTCCGGCCACCGCGGCGGTGGCGGTGGCGGCGGACAGGAAGGTACGCCGGGACGACCTCGTGGGTCGGTCGCCGGCGGTCTCGTGGGATCCGATTCCGGCATCATCGCCATCGATGGCGGTCTTTGTGCATATCGGCAGTCATGGATGGTGTGGTTCACCCGGTGCGGGTGATGCCGCGGCCCCGTGTCCCTTCCTACGGTGGGTGCATGGCTGCCGCGCGTCCGACGCCCGCCGACCCGTTCCCCGGCGTGACCGCCCTGAGCCGTGAGCCGGGGGACCAGCGGGCCGTCCCGCCCGAGCTGGGCACGAACTCCGTCGCCGTGCTCAACGGCCCGACCTTCCTGTACTCCGACTCGTGCGGGGACGTGCCGCCGGGCACCATCGGGGGGCTCGTCCACATGGACACCCGCCTGCTCAGTGGTTGGGTGCTCACCGTCAACGGGGCTCAACTGCTGCCGCTGCGCGGCGAGACGATCGACCACTACTCGGCCCAGTTCATGCTGGCCAACCCCGACGTGCCCGGGCTGCCGCCGGACAGCCTCGCCGCCCGTCGCATCCGCTACGTCGGTGACGGCTTCCACGAGCGGGTCGAGCTGCTGTCCTTCCGGACCGAGCGGGTGCGGCTGGAGGTACGGCTGGCCGTCGCCGCGGACTTCGCCGACCTCTTCGAAGTCAAGTCCGGGGTGCGGAACCGTTCGGCCCGGATCACCCGCTCCCACGCCCCGCACGAGCTGCGTTTCGACTACTCCGTTGACGGTTTCGCCGCGTCCACGCAGGTCCGGTCGGATCCGCCGGCCACCCGTGTCGAAGGCGACGACCTCGTCTGGGAGATCGAACTCGACCCCCGTGAGGGGTGGCATGTCGACCTGGTCGTGCCCCTGCCGACGGGGCACCGCGTGATGATCGACCCCCTCGGCGGCGACATCTCGCAAGTTATTCACCGGTCCACCGACAACCCACTGCGCCGCTGGGTGGAGGACCGGGCTGCCCTGCACAGTGACAACCCGGTGGTGGAGCGGGCCACCAACCGCTCCCGCTTCGACCTCGCCGCGCTCCGGCTCGACCTGGAGATCCGCGGGCAGCGGGTGATGCTGCCCGGCGCCGGCCTGCCGTGGTTCCTCACCGTGTTCGGCCGGGACACGCTGATCACCGCGTACCAGACGCTGGTGGCCGGGCCGGCGCTGGCGAAGGGGGCGCTCCTCGCGCTCTCCGGGCTCCAGGGGCGCACCTGCGACGACTTCACCGACGAGGAGCCGGGCAAGATCCTGCACGAGTTCCGCAGCGGCGAGCTGACCCGCACCGGCGTCAAGCCGTACAACCCCAACTACGGCACCGCCGACGCCACCCAGCTCTGGTTGATCCTCCTGTCGGAGTATTGGCGGTGGACCGGTGACGACGACCTGGTCCGATCGCTGCGCGACAACGCCCTCGCCGCCCTGAACTGGATCGACGAGTTCGGCGACCGCGACGGCGACGGCTACGTCGAGTACGCCACCCGCTCACCCGAGGGACTCGGCAACCAGTGTTGGCGGGACTCTCCGGACGGGGTGCGCTTCTCCGACGGGCGGATGCCGGTGCTGCCAATCGCCACCAGCGACCTGCAGGGTTACACGTACGACGCGAAGCTCCGGCTCGCCGAGCTGGCCGACGGCCCGCTGGCCGACCCGGCGCTGGCGCGGCGGCTGCGCGCGGACGCCGCAGACCTGTTCGAACGGTTCAACCGCGACTTCTGGATCGAGGAGCGGGGCGGCTTCTACGCAACCGGCCTGGACGGGGACAAGAATCGCATCGACTCGAAGACCTCCAACATGGGCCACCTGCTGTGGAGCGGCATCGTGCCGCCGGACCGCGCCGGAGCGGTGGTCCGCCAGCTCGTGCACCCCGACATGTTCTCGGGCTGGGGCATCCGCACCCTGTCCCGGGAGGAGCGGCCGTACAACGCGCTCGGGTACCACCTCGGTACCGTCTGGCCGCACGACAGCTCCATCGCCGTGCTGGGGATGGCCCGCTACGGCTACCGGGCCGAGGCCAACCAGGTCAGCATCGCCCTGCTCGAAGCGGCCGAGCAGTTCGATTACCGGCTGCCGGAGGCGCTCAGCGGGTACGTCCGCGAGCGGACCCTGTTCGCCGTCCCGTACCCGACCGCGTGCAGGCCGCAGGCCTGGGCGGCGGGTGCGCCGCTGGCGCTGGTGCGGGCGATGCTCGGGCTCAACCCGGTCGGCGGGCACCTGACCATCGACCCGGTCATCCCGCCCGAGATAGGCCGGATCACCGCCGAGCGCGTCCGTGCCTTCGGGCAGCTCTGGGAGGTGGAGGCGGTCGCCGGCACCGGCCACGTCCGTCGGTCCGCCGGCTGACGGCAGGTCACCGGCGGCGCTTGATCTGCCACGTTTGTCCGCCCCGGCGATGGGAACGGGGCCGAAATGACGAAACCTCGTGTGGTGATCGTGGGGGCCGGGTTCGCCGGTTACCACGCGGCGAAGACGCTGAGCCGGCTGGCGAAGGGCCGGGCCGAGATCGTGGTCCTCAATGCCACCGACTACTTCCTCTACCTGCCGCTGCTGCCCGAGGTGGCAGCCGGAGTGGTCGAGCCGACGCGGATCTCCGTGCCGCTCGCGGGCACCCTGCCCGGCGTACGGGTCGTCATCGGCGAGGCCGACCACGTCGACCTGCAGAACCGCTGGGTCGGCTTCACCCAGCCCGAGGGGGACCACAACCGCCTCGCGTACGACCGGCTGGTGCTCGCCGTCGGCAGCGTCAACAAGCTGCTGCCCATCCCCGGCGTGACCGAGTACGCGCACGGCTTCCGCAGCCTGCCCGAGGCGCTGTTCCTGCACGACCACGTCGTCCGGCAGATCGAGTTGGCCGAGCAGGCGGAGGACCCGGACGAGCAGCGGGCCCGTGCCACCTTCGTTGTCGTCGGCGCCGGTTACACGGGCACCGAGGTTGCCGCGCACGGGCAACTCTTCACCGATGCCCTGAGCCGCCACCGGACCCGCCTCAAGATCCGCCCCAGGTGGATGCTGCTGGACGTCGCCCCGCGGGCGCTGCCGGAGTTGAACGAGCGCATGTCCAGGACCGCCCACAAGGTGCTCGACCGGCGCGGCGTCGACGTCCGGATGGGCACCTCGGTCGCGGTGGCCACCGCCGACGGCGTCAAGCTCACCGACGGCGACTACATTCCGACCTGCACCCTGGTCTGGTGCGTGGGCGTCCGCCCCGACCCCTTCGTCTCCGAACTGGGCCTGCGCACCGAGAAGGGGCGCCTCGTCACCGACGAGTTCCTGAACGTTCCCGGCTTCCCCGAGGTGTACGCCTGCGGCGACGCAGCCGCGGTGCCCGACATGACCCGCCCCGGCCAGATCTGCACCATGACCGCCCAGCACGCCCAGCGGCAGGGCAAGCTGGCCGCGCACAACATCGCCGCCTCCTACGGGTTCGGGCGGCGCAAGCCGTACAAGCACCACGACCTCGGTTGGGTGGTCGACCTGGGCGGCAAGGACGCCGCCGCGAACCCGCTCCAGGTGCCGCTGGCCGGGCTGCCCGCGAAGGCCGTCACCCGGGGCTACCACCTGCTCGCCATGCCCGGCAACCGGGCGCGCGTCGGCGCCGACTGGCTCCTCGACGCCGCCCTGGCCCGCCCGGCCGTGCAGCTCGGCCTCGTCCCGGCGAAGTCCGTCCCGCTGGAGAGTTCCTCACCCGAGGTCCCCGTCCACGCCACGCGCTGACGCCGTCCCCACCTCCACAAGCTGGGATCTGGCTCCACGCCGGGCTCGCCCCGCGGACCTGCATCCGCGATCTTGCACTTTCTGCCGGTGCATAAGGGCTGCAATCGCCCATAGCGGCGACCGAAAGTGCAAGATCGCGGGCGGGGGTGCGGGCGGGGGCGGGGGCGGGGTCAGGGTGGGGTGGTTAGGG
>NZ_JBFAMU010000262.1:0-6926 GCF_040656655.1 Micromonospora sp. NPDC049799 | reverse complement strand
CCCCGGTGGCGGGCCCGGCTACGGCCCCGGCGGCACGCCGGGTCACGGGTCCGGTCCGGGCTACGGCGCGGGGCCCGCGTACGGCGCGGACCCGTACCGCACCGGCGACCAGCCGTACGCGTCCCACCCGGATCCCGGCGCCGGGCCGTACGCGTACGCCGGCGCGCCCGTCCCCCCGGCGGAGCGCAAGCGGTCCCGGGGTGCGGTGATCGCGGTGCTCGCCGCGGTGCTGGCCCTGGTCGTCGGCGGCGCGACGGCGCTCTGGCTGCTCGGTGGCGACGACGATCCGGCGCCGACGGCCGGGCCGACCGAGCCGGCGCCCGCCGCCGTGGAGACCACCGAACCGGCCGGCGGGTCGGAGCCGACGCCGAGCGCGCCGAGCGCGCCCGCACCTGAGTCGTCGGCCGATCCGCGGTTCGCCAAGGCGGGGCAGTGCGTCCGCAACGAGGGGCCGGCCGGCGGCAAGCCGAAGCTGCTGATCAGCGAGTGCGGCCCGAAGACGTACGAGGTGCTCCGGCGGATCGACGGCGCGACCACCGGGGAGAAGGATGCCGCGGCGAAGTGCGCCAAGGTCGAGGGTTACACCAACTGGTACTTCTTCGACAGCGAACTGGACACCCTCGACTTCGTGCTCTGTCTGAAGCAGCGCTGAGCCGTCGCACCCGCCAGGGGGAGAGATGACCAACGGAACGCCCGGCCAGCCTGACGACCCGTACCGCCGACCGTCCGACAACCAGCCGGTCGATCCGACGCTGCCGCAGTGGGGACAGCCCCCGCGACCGACGGGCGGGGAGCCCACCGTGCCGCAGTGGGGGCAGCCAGCGCCGGGCGGCGAGCCGCCCACGGCACCGTTGTGGGGGCAGCCGCCGGCGGGGCCCCCGCAGCCGCCGACCTCCGGCGCGGGCTACCCGCCGCCGGGTCCGTTCCCACCGGCCGGGCCGACGCCCGCCCCGGGTGCGGGTACGCCGTGGCCGGCCCCGGGCGGGTACGGGATGCCGCCACCGGTGGCGCCCTCCGGCAACCGGCGGGGTGGCCGGATCGCGCTGATCATCGGGCTGGTGGCGCTGCTCCTGCTCTGCCCGTGCCTCGCCCTCGCCGGCTGGGCGGTCTGGCAGGTGGCCGACGACTCCGACGACCCGTCGGTCTCCGCGCCGGCGATCACCGCACCGGCCGATCCGACCGGGGCGCCGACGCCCGCGCCGACCACGGCGGAGCCCAGTCCGACCGAGGACGACGAGGCGGAGTTCGCGCGGGGCGACTGCGTGGTCAACGACGGCACCGAGGACGACGCCGAGCTGCGCAAGGTGCCGTGCGGTCCGGACACGTACGAGGTGTTGCTGCGGATCCCGGCCACCGTAGACGGTGACCGGTGTGCCACCCGGGCACCGGAGGCGACCGCGAACTACGTGCACGACAACCCGGTCGACCTGCTCGACTACGTGCTCTGCCTCCGGGAGCGCTGACGACCAGCCGCTGAGGACCAACCGATGATTACCAAAACTAGGGCTGTCTAGCGTGGACGCTAGACAGCCCTAGTTCTGTGTCGAGGAGGGCCGACACGCCGGTAGCCGCATCTACGGATGTCTAGCCTCGCCGCTAGACGGCCCGATACTCTCCGATGCGTGGATCCGGTCCGCAACCCGTACGCCCCGGGCGCCGGCCAGCGCCCGCCCGAACTCGCCGGGCGGGGACGCGAGCTGGACGTCTTCGACGTCGTGCTGGAACGGATCGCCCGCGGGCGGCCCGAACGCAGCCTGATGCTCACCGGGCTGCGCGGCGTCGGCAAGACCGTCCTGCTGAACACGCTGCGCTCGCAGGCCATCAACCATCTCTGGGGCACCGGCAAGATCGAGGCCCGACCGGACCAGTCCCTGCGCCGACCGGTCGCCGCCGCACTGCACATGGCGGTCCGCGAGCTGGCACCCCGGCACCGCGCCCCGGACCGGATCGACGCCTTCCTCGGCGTCCTGAAGGCGTTCGCCCAACGGTCCGCGCCCACCGGCCGCGGCGCCGCCGCGCCGAAGCTGCGCGACCGCTGGCAGCCCGGCATCGACGTACCGGCGGCACACGGTCGGGCCGACTCCGGGGACATCGAGATCGACCTGGTCGAGCTGCTCACCGACGCGGCCTCGATCGCCGCCGACGTCGGCACCGGCATCGCCGTGTTCATCGACGAGATGCAGGACCTCGGCCCGGAGGACGTCTCCGCGCTCTGCGCCGCCTGCCACGAGCTGTCCCAGCTGGGCGCACCGCTCATCGTGGTCGGTGCCGGGCTGCCGCACCTCCCGGCCGTGCTCAGCGCCGCGAAGTCGTACTCCGAGCGGCTCTTCCGCTACCAGCGCATCGACCGGCTCGACCGGATCGCCGCCGACCAGGCGCTCTGCGCGCCGGCCGAGCGGGAGGAGGTCGAGTACGAGCAGAAGGCGCTGGACCTGCTGTACGAGAAGTCCGGCGGCTACCCGTACTTCGTCCAGGCGTACGGGAAGGCCACCTGGGACCATGCCCCCCGCTCGCCGATCACCGCCGCCGACGTCCGGGTCGCCGCGCCGGAGGCCGAAGCGGAGCTGGCGGTCGGTTTCTTCGGCTCCCGCTTCGAGCGGGCCACCCCGGCGGAACGCGAGTACATGCGGGCGATGGCGACACTGTCGCTGGTGGAGGGCGAGGCCGACGGAGGTGGACGGGACGACATGGATGCCGCCGTGCCGACCGCCGAGATCGCCCGGGCGCTGGGCCGTAAGCCGGCCAGCCTCTCCCCGGCCCGGGACGCGCTGATCAAGAAGGGCCTCATCTACTCCGGCGAGCGCGGCACGGTGGCCTTCACCGTTCCACACTTCGGCCGCTACCTCCGCACCCAACCGGCCTGACCACCCGTTCGGGGTCACCGGGGTCCGGCAGGGTCAGACCTTGGACCAGGGGGGTGGGAAGTCGACCTCGCCCCGGGGCGGCGGGCCGTCGCCGCTGGTGGCGGGCGGAAGCGCGAGCGCCTGCCACGGCTCACCGAGCCCCGACCACGGGCTGGTCAGTCCCATGGCGTCGGCGCGGCCGAAGCCGAACCGCCGGTAGTACGCGGGATCGCCGAGCACCACGACCAGCCCCTCACCCAACTCGGTCGCCGCGTCGAGGGCGGCCTGCACCACCGACGTGCCGAGGCCGATCCGCTGCCGGTGCGGCGCGACCGCCACCGGGCCGAGCACCAGGGCCGGCGCGCTGCGCCCGTCGGACTTCACCCGGACCCGGGTGAGCAGCGCGTACCCGACGACCTCACCGCCGTACTCGGCGACCATCGCCAGTGGGGGCAGCCACGCCTCACTGCCGCGCAGCTCGTCGACCAGCCCCACCTCGGGTGGGGTGGTCACGTCGGGACGGGCGAAGGCCGCAGCCAGCACCCGACGGACCGCGCCGGTGTCGGCCGGGTCCTCAGGGCGGAGCCGCAGTGTCGTCACGCCGGGCACGTTACCCGCCGTAGCCGGTCCATCCGAGACGGTCGCTCGATTTGGCGTGGCGCGACGTTCACGACGACCGGTTCGGATCGGCGGTTGCACGGGTAGCACGGCTCGCGACGGGGTATGACTGATCCATGAAGCCTGTGCGCTCCCTCGCCCGTACCATGTTGAGCGGCATCTTCGTGGTGAGCGGGGTGAAGAACTTCCAGAACCCCGGACGGCTGGCTCCCGCCGCCAAGCCGGTGACGGACCGCGTCACGCCACTGCTCCAGAGGGCGAACCCCCGCATCCCCACCGACACCGAGACCCTGATCCGGGTCAACGCCGCCGTTCAACTGGGTGCCGGGCTGATGCTCGCCACCGGGCGTTTCACCCGGCCGGCCGCGCTGGTCCTGGCCGGCACGCTGGTCCCGGTCACCATCGCCGGACATCCCTTCTGGAGCAACGACGACCCGGCGACGCGCAACAACAACCAGATCCACTTCCTGAAGAACCTCGGTCTCTTCGGTGGGCTGCTGCTGGCCGCCGCCGACACCGAGGGCAAGCCGAGTCTGCGGTGGCGGACCGGTCACCGGATCGGCCACTCCCGACGTTCGGTGCAGCGAGCTGTCCGTACCGCCCGCCGAGAGGCCCGGATCGCCGTACGATCGGCGGCGACGGCTCGACGACTGCCGGGTTGACCTGCGTCGATCCTCCCCTCCACCAGCCACCACCCCCACCAACGCCGCGAATCTCCTGAACCACCCGGACGCAGTTAACGCGGCGGAAATGTCAAAAACTTGTGTGGGATCGGACACGGTCGCATAACGCGGGAGGCACAGACGTGGAGGACCGTTCTAGGCTCCGTGCAGGACCTGGACGGGTACGACGACATTGGTACGGGGGTGGCCACACCATGCCGACGACTGTCGGTAGACGGGTGGACCGCCTCGCCCCAGTCCGCCGCGTAACGCGTGGTATCGATCGCAGGACAGTCGTACGGACCGGCATCGTGGCCGCCGTCGCCTACGCCGCATGGCTCGCCATCGGCGCTTTCGGGCGGCCGTACAACTTCTTCGACATGAAGATCTACCACGGTGCGGTGGTGTGGTGGGCGAGCGGCCACGAGTTGTACGACTTCATCGCACCCGGCACCACCCTCGGTTTCACGTACCCGCCGTTCGCCGGTCTGGTCATGCTGCCGATGGCGCACCTGCCGGTCGGCGCGGCGGGCCTGGTCAACGCGGCGGCCAGCATCGCCGCCCTGGCCGTCGTCCTGGCCGCCCTGCTCCGGCCGATCGTCGACCGGCTGGGCTGGCCACTGTGGTTCACCGTGGCGATCGCGACGCCGCTGGCCGTGGCCATCGAGCCCGGGCGGGAGACCCTCGGCTACGGCCAGGTGAACCTGCTGCTCTTCGCGCTGATCATCGCC
The DNA here is from genome assembly GCF_040656655.1 of Micromonospora sp. NPDC049799. Taxonomy (NCBI): domain Bacteria; kingdom Bacillati; phylum Actinomycetota; class Actinomycetes; order Micromonosporales; family Micromonosporaceae; genus Micromonospora; species Micromonospora sp. NPDC049799. Next base: position 2,072 of record NZ_JBFAMU010000262.1, on the reverse strand, counting down.
GACCTGGTCGGTCTGCGGTGGCGGGCCCGCCGGGGCACCCACGTCGCCCCCACCGACGGACTCCTGCTGCGCTTCGTCTACAGCGGCGCCTGGGCGGGTGTGGGGATCGGTCTGGCCACCGCCGTCAAGCTGACCCCTGCCCTGTTCATCCTCTACCTGATGATCACCCGTCAGTGGCGGGCCGTGACGACGGCCGTCGGCACGGTGATCACGGTGACCCTGGGCTCGTTCGCCGTCGTCGGCCCCGAGGCGCGCGCCTACTTCGGCGGTGTGCTGTGGCAGACCGAGCGGGTGGGCGCGGCGGACATGACGCCCAACCAGTCGCTCGCCGGCCTGCTCGCGCGGCTGTACGACTCGATCGAGACGCCCGGGCTGCTGTGGCTGTCGTTCGCCCTGCTGATGCTGGCGCTCGGTCTGTCCCGGGCCGCGAACGCGCGGGCCGACGGCGACGAGCTGACCGCCTTCACCCTGGTCGGCCTCACCACCAGCGTGATCAGCCCGATCTCCTGGACCCACCACCTGGTGTGGGTCATCCCGGCGATCATCGTGCTGGCCGACGCCGCGGTCCGGCGCCACGAAGCCAGTCGCGGTCCGGCTCAGCGGGCCGGCTACGGCGGGCTGCCCGGCGTGAACGGGTTGCGTTCCCCGATCTGGTACCCGACGCTGACCGGTGTGCGGCACGGCGTCGCGGCGGTGGCGCTCTACCTGCTGTTCCTGATCTCGCCGATCTGGCCGTACGAGCACCAGCTTCCCGAGGTGTCGCACTACCAGGACGGCCTGTTCGGGGCCCTGATGGAGAACTCGCTGGCGCTGGCGCTGATCGTGCTGGTCGCCGCACTGCCGTGGCGTCCGGGGGCGGAGCCCGCCTTCTACGCCGACCGACTGGGCCGTACGCCGACGTTCCACGGCCGCCGCTGACGCGGGACCGGCGGGTGGTCGCCCTCAGGGGCAGTTGACCCACTCCTCGGTCCCGTCGGCGAACACCTGCCGCTTCCAGATCGGCAGCCGCGCCTTCACCTCGTCGACCAGCCGGGCGCAGGCGGCGAACGCGGCGGCACGGTGGGCGGTGCTGACGGCGGCGACCAGGGCCACGTCGCCGATGGCGAGCGGGCCGACGCGGTGCGACACGGCCACCGCGTACACGTCGGGGTCGGCGGCGATCTCGGCGGCGACCTCGTGCAGGATCCGCTCGGCGGTGGGGTGACCCTCGTACTCCAGGCTGGTCACGGCGCGGCCGTGGTCGTGGTCGCGGACCACGCCCTGGAACGAGACGATCGCGCCGGCCCGGCGGTCGGCGACCGCCGCCTCGTGCGCGGCGAGATCCAGCGGCCGGTCGGTCACCGTGCCGAACGTGGTGGCGGGCGCGGTCACCAGGCACGCTCCCCGGACAGCAGGGGCAGCGGCACGACCGGCACCCGGTCGCCCGGTTCACCGGAGGTGCCGGGACGGATCACCGCGAACCCGTCCGCGCCGGCCAGGCCGCGCAGCATCGCCGACCCGACGTGCCGGACCGGGTGGGCGGTGCCGGCGACCCGGTCGAGGCGTACCAGCGCCAGGTGCGTGTAAGCGCCCCGACCGGGCACCGGCTCGGCGAGCGTGGCGTGCGGAAGGGCGGGCATCGGCCGGCCGGCGAGACCCGCGAGCAACGGCGCGACCAGCGACACCAGGGCGACGATCGCGGACTGCGGGTTGCCCGGCAGGCCGGCGACGAACCGGACCCGACCGTCCGCGCCGACGAGGCGGGCCAGCAGCATCGGGAACCCGGGGCGCACCGCCACCGTGTTGACCACGTAGTCCGCGCCCAGCGCCTCCAGCGCCGGGTGCAGGTGGTCGACCGGCCCGTGCATGGTGCCGCCGGTGGTGCAGACCAGGTCGGCGTTGGTGAGCGCACCCCGCAGCGCGGCGACGTGGGCGGGCAGCGTGTCCGCCACCGGGCCGACCACGTCCGACGGGCGCACCTGGCAGCCGTACCGGCGCAGCCACGCCGGGACCGCCGGCCCGAGCGCGTCGCGGACGCGCCCCTGCTGCTCGTTAGTCGGGCCCGGATCGCAGATAGTTCCAATAACTGTTCC
>NZ_JBFAMU010000261.1:0-6960 GCF_040656655.1 Micromonospora sp. NPDC049799 | reverse complement strand
CTCCGGCACCCACCGGGTGCTGGAGGGCGGCTCCTGCACCGCGGCACTCCACCGCCGGGCGAGCCACGCCTCGTCCAGGTTGTCGAGCATACTCGCAGCGGGGGGCAGTGGCCAGCGCCACTGCGCGTCGTGGCGCGGAGGCAACCCCGGACCACCGGCCGCCAGTTCGGCGAGCAGGTCACCCGCCGCCACCGTCGCGTCGCCGGGACCTTCGCCGGCCACCGTCCGGACCACCAGCACGCCCCACGGCAGTCGGGCCCAGAGGGCCGTACGCCCCGGTGTGGCGCCCGGCCGGAGCCGCACCACGGCGGCCCGGTCCAGCCGGACCAGGCGGGCCAGGAAGGCACCGGCGTCGGCGACGCCCACGAGCCCGTGGCCCGCCGGCACCGCCACCGGTCCGGCCGGTTCCGGCCCCGCGGCCGGGTGCGACCCGGTCACGCTCCCGCTCCGCCCGGCGCGTACGAGAGCAGGAACTCCCGCTCCTCCGGGGAGATCCGCCGGGGCGCCTGCCGGGTCAGGTCGAACGGCACCAGCACCGACCGGGCCCGACTGGCCAGCACGTCGCCGTCGAACAGCTCGTACGCGACGGTGAACGAGGCGGCCCGGATCTCCTCCACCCACAGCTCGATCCGCACCGTCGGGGCGGCCTCCGCCGTGGCCCGACCGAGCGCGTAGTCGACCGGGCGCAGGTAGTCGACCTCGTGCCGGCGGATGACCACCCCGTCGGCGAACGAGCCCACCCCCCACGCCCGGCCACCGGCGAACATCAACGCCACCCGCGCCTCCTCGTACAGGGTGAGGAAGCGCGAGTTGTTGACGTGGCCGTACGCGTCCAGGTCGGACCAGCGCAGCGTGCAGTGATAGACGAACCGGTCAGACAAGGGTCAGCGCCCGGTCAGTCACGGGTGAGCTTGCGGTAGGTCACCCGGTGCGGTCGGGCGGCCTCGGCGCCCAGCCGGTCGATCTTGTTCTTCTCGTACGCCTCGAAGTTGCCCTCGAACCAGAACCACTTCGCCGGGTCCTGGTCGTCGCCCTCCCAGGCCAGGATGTGCGTGGCGACCCGGTCGAGGAACATCCGGTCGTGGGAGATGACCACGGCGCAGCCGGGGAACTCCAGCAGCGCGTTCTCGAGGCTGGAGAGCGTCTCCACGTCCAGGTCGTTCGTCGGCTCGTCGAGCAGGATCACGTTGCCGCCGATCTTCAGCGTCAGCGCGAGGTTCAGCCGGTTGCGCTCGCCGCCGGAGAGGACTTTCGTCGGCTTCTGCTGGTCCGGTCCCTTGAAGCCGAACGCGGCGATGTACGCCCGGGACGGCATCTCGACCTTGCCCACCATCAGGTAGTCGAGGCCGTCGGACACCACCTCCCAGACCGTCTTGTCGCCGTCCAGGCCCTGCCGGTTCTGGTCGACGTACGACAGGGAGACCGTGTCGCCGACCCGGACCTGGCCGGCGGTGGGCTGCTCCAGCCCGACGATGGTCTTGAACAGGGTGGTCTTGCCGACGCCGTTCGGGCCGATGATGCCGACGATGCCGTTGCGCGGCAGCGAGAACGACAGGTTGTCGATCAGGAGCCGGTCGCCGAAGCCCTTGCTCAGGTCCTGCGCCTCGATGACCGTGCTGCCCAGGCGCGGGCCCGGCGGGATCTGGATCTCCTCGAAGTCCAGCTTCCGGGTCTTCTCCGCCTCGGTGGCCATCTCGTCGTACCGGTCGAGCCGGGCCTTGGACTTGGTCTGGCGGGCCTTGGCGTTGGAGCGGACCCACTCCAACTCCTCGGTGAGCCGCTTCTTCATCTTCGCGTCGCGGCGGCCCTCGACGGCCAGGCGGGCGGCCTTCTTCTCCAGGTAGGTGGAGTAGTTGCCCTCGTACGGGTACGTCCGGCCACGGTCCAGCTCGAGGATCCAGTTGGCCACGTTGTCGAGGAAGTACCGGTCGTGGGTGATCGCCATGACGGTGCCGGCGTACTTCGCCAGGTGCTGCTCCAGCCACTGCACGCTCTCCGCGTCCAGGTGGTTGGTGGGCTCGTCGAGCAGCAGCAGGTCGGGCGCCTCCAGCAGCAGCTTGCACAGCGCGACACGCCGGCGCTCACCACCGGAGAGCTGGGTGACGTCGGCGTCCGGCGGCGGGCAGCGCAGGGCGTCCATCGCCAGTTCGAGCTTCGAGTCGATGTCCCACGCGTCGGCGTGGTCCAGCTCCTCCTGGAGCTTGCCCATCTCCTCCATCAGCTCGTCGGAGTAGTCCGTCGCCATCTGCTCGGCGATCTTGTTGAACCGCTCCAGCTTGGCCTTGGTCTCGGCCACCGCCTCCTCGACGTTGCCGAGGACGGTCTTGGCGTCGTTGAGCGGGGGCTCCTGGGCGAGCATGCCGACGGTGTAGCCGGGCATGAGCCGGGCCTCGCCGTTGCTCGGCCGATCCCAGCCTGCCATGATCTTGAGGAGGCTGGACTTACCGGCGCCGTTCGGACCGACCACACCGATCTTGGCCCCCGGCAGGAAGTTCAGCGTCACGTTGTCGAGCACGACCTTGTCGCCGTGCGCCTTGCGCGCCTTTTCCAGGACGTAGATGAACTGGGCCACGGTGCGGGCTACCTCCGTAGATTGCGACTGGGGCCGGCGGGCACGGGCGCGGGCTGCGAGGTCCGCCCTCCGCCGCCGGCCGGGAGCCGGCCGCGCGCACGCCGTCGACAATCCTGACAGGTACGCGGCGCCGCGCCCACATCACCCCGCCCGAGCTGTACGGGACGGCACGTTGTCGACAAGATCACGTCCAAGATTCGGCGGGCGTGGGAAGGGTAGGTAACTCCGTCACGGGGCCCCAGACGCCGCAGCTACGCTCAGTACGCTCATTCGCGGTTGACCCGTCAGCACCCGGAGGTGGCCGAACGTGACCGTCCGCAGCTCCTTTGTCGTAGTGGCGAACCGACTGCCTGTCGACGAGGTGAGCGCACCCGAGGGACGGCAGTGGCGACGCAGCCCCGGCGGGCTGGTCACCGCGCTGCACCCCGTCCTCGCCGAGCACCAGGGCACCTGGGTCGGCTGGGCCGGCGGCACGGGCGCCGCTCCCGAACCGTTCGACCTGGAGGGCATCCGGCTGCACCCGGTGCCGTTGAGCGCCGAGGAGTTGGAGCGCTACTACGAGGGCCAGTCCAACGCGACGATCTGGCCGCTCTACCACGACGCGGTGGAGACCCCGGCCTACAAACGCCGCTGGCGTGAGGCGTACCGACTGGTGAACGCCCGCTTCGCGGAGGCCGCGGCGGAGGTCGCGGCCGAGGGCGCGACGGTCTGGGTCCAGGACTACCAGCTCCAGCTCGTGCCGGCGATGCTGCGTGAGCTACGGCCGGACCTGCGGATCGGCTTCTTCCTGCACATCCCGTTCCCGCCGATCGAGCTGTTCATGCAGATGCCGTTCCGCACCGAGATCCTGCGCGGTCTGCTCGGCGCCGACCTGGTCGGGTTCCAGCAGCGGCTGGCCGCGCAGAACTTCGTCCGGCTGGCCCGGCACCTGCTCGGGCTCCGCTACGAGGGACAGATGATCCAGGTCGACGGGCGGCAGGTGAAGGCGGGGGCCTTCCCGATCTCCATCGACACGCAGGAGATGGAGCGGCTGGCCGCTGACCCCGGGATCCAGGCTCGCGCGAAGGAGATCCGCGAGGAGCTGGGCAACCCGAAGACGATCATCCTGGGCGTCGACCGGCTCGACTACACCAAGGGCATCGAGTTGCGCCTCAAGGCCTTCCGCGAGCTCCTGGCTGACGGAAAGTTGACAGTTCCGGACGCGGTTATGGTGCAGGTGGCGACGCCCAGCCGGGAGCGGGTGGAGCACTACCAGGCGCTTCGCGTCAAGGTGGAGCGCGAAGTTGGCCGGATTAATGGCGAATTCGGCAGGGTCGGCGTGCCGGCGGTGCATTATCTGCATCAGTCGTACAGTCGCACTGAGCTTGCCGCGATGTACGCCGCTGCCGACGTGATGATGGTGACGCCGCTCCGGGACGGAATGAATCTGGTGGCCAAGGAGTACGTCGCATCACGCGCCGACCAGGGCGGCGCGCTCGTGCTCAGCGAGTTCGCCGGCGCCGCAACCGAGCTGCGCCAGGCGTTCCTATGCAACCCGCACGACCCCGACGCGGTGAAGGACGCCCTGCTGCGGGCCGTGCACGTGGAGAAGCCGGAGGCCCGCCGCCGCATGCGGACAATGCAACGCCATCTACGCACCCACGATGTGGGGCACTGGGCGAAGTCCTTCCTCACCGAGCTCGGTGTACGCGACTCGGAGGACGCGTGAACGCCCCCGCCAACGACATCGTCGTTCCCACCGCCGGCTCGATGGACCGGGAACTGCTCTCCGCCATCGGCCGCATCGCCCGGGTGCCCCAGCTCCTGATCGCGTGCGACTACGACGGCACCCTGGCGCCGATCGTCGAGGACCCGAGCAAGGCCGTACCGCTGCCGGAGTCGGTGGCGGCGGTCCGCGCACTGGCCGCGCTGCCACAGACCACCGTGGCGGTGGTCTCCGGCCGGGCGCTGCGCGACCTGGCCGCGCTCTCCCGGCTGCCCAGCGAGGTCCACCTCGTCGGCAGCCACGGCTCCGAGTTCGACATCGGCTTCGTCGAGCGCCTCACCCCCGAGCTGATCGCCGTACGTACCCGGCTGCGCGACGCGCTGCGGGAGATCGCCGCCGCGCACCCCGGCGTCCGGCTGGAGCGCAAGCCGGCGAGCGTCGCGGTGCACACCCGCGGAGTCGATCCGCAGGTCGCCGCCGCCGCCATCGACGCGGTGCGCAGCGGCCCCGCCACCTGGGACGACGTCACCGTCACCCAGGGCAAGGAGGTCATCGAGCTGTCCGTGGTGGCCACCCACAAGGGCACCGCGGTCGACCAGCTCCGCACCCAGCTGTCCGCCAGCGCGGTGCTGTTCATCGGTGACGATGTCACCGACGAGAACGCCTTCGGCAACCTGCACGGGCCGGACGTCGGCATCAAGATCGGGCCGGGCGACACGAAGGCCGGCTACCGGGTGGCCGAACCGATCGAGGCCGCCCGCGCCCTGGGCCTGCTGCTGGAGACACGCCGGCACTGGCTCTTCGGCGAGCGCGCGGTCCCGATCGAGCGACACTCGATGCTGTCCAACGGCCGCACCATGGCGCTGCTCACGCCCGAGGCCAAGGTGACCTGGCTCTGTCACCCCAAGCCGGACTCGGCGGCGATCTTCGCCGACCTCGTCGGCGGCAGCCCCGCGGGCCACTTCAGCGTCTCCCCCGAGCGGGGCGGCATCCCGCTCGGCCAGCGCTACCGCTCCGGCACCATGACCGTGGAGACCCGCTGGTCCGGCCTCACTGTGAGCGACTGGCTGGACAAGCCGGCCAAGGAGACCACGCCGGACGGCCCCGCCGTCATCACCGGGGACTCGACCCTGATCCGGGTGATCACCGGCTCCGTCCGGGCCCGCCTGGAGTTCGCGCCCCGACCGGAGTTCGGTCAGGTCGCGGTGCAGCTCCAGCCGCTCGGCGACGGTCTGCTGGTGCTCGGCTCGAACGAGCCCGTCGCGCTCTACTCCCCCGGCGTCGTGTGGGAGGTCGTCAGCGACGGCGTGAACGAGACCGCGAAGGCCGTCGTGGACCTCGCCGCCGCCGGCGGCCAGATCCTGCTGGAGCTGCGTTTCGGTACGCACAGCCTGGAGCACCACCGGCTGCCGATCCACGAACGGCAGGCCGCGGCCGAGCAGCCGTGGAAGGACTGGGTCGCCTCGCTCCGGCTGCCCAACACCGCGCGGGACCTGGTCGCCCGCAGCGCGCTGACCCTGCGCGGGCTCTGCCACGAGGCCACCGGCTCGATCCTGGCCGCCGCCACCACCTCGCTGCCGGAGGAGCTGGGCGGCGTCCGCAACTGGGACTACCGCTACTGCTGGCTGCGGGACGCGGCGATGACCGCCCGGGCGCTGGTCGACCTCGGCTCGACCGAGGAGGCCGAGGGGCTGCTGCGCTGGATCGACGGCGTCGTGGAACGCACCGGTGGACACCCGGAGCGCCTGCACCCGCTCTACACGGTGGACGGCTTCGAGTTGGGCGCCGAGGCGGTCATCGACACCCTGCCGGGCTACGCCGGCTCCCGTCCGGTGCGGGTCGGCAACCTCGCCAACCACCAGCTCCAGCTGGACGTCTTCGGCCCGGTCGCGGACCTGATCGCCGCCGTGGCCGACGCCCGCGGCTCCGTACGCGACGACGAGTGGCGCGTGCTGGAGAACATGGTCGAGGCGGTCCGCCGCCGCTGGCACGAGCCCGACCACGGCATCTGGGAGGCACGGCTTCCACCCCGGCACCACGTCTTCTCCAAGGTCATGTTGTGGATGACCGTGGACCGGGCGCTGAACGTCGTGCGCCAGCACGGCGGCGAGGACCGGCCCGACTGGGTGGAACTGCGCGACCGGATCGCCGCCAACGTGCTGGAGTACGGCTGGCACGAGCACGCCGAGGCGTACAGCGTGGCGTACGGGCACGAGGACATGGACGCCTCCTCGCTCTGGATCGGCCTGTCCGGGCTGCTCCCGGGCGACGACCCGCGCTTCCTCTCCACCGTGCTCAAGATCGAGGCGGATCTGCGCAGCGGCCCGGTCGTCTACCGCTACCACTGGGACGACGGCCTGCCGGGGCGCGAGGGCGGCTTCCACATCTGCACGACGTGGCTGATCGAGGCGTACCTGCGCACCGGCCGCCGCACCGACGCCGAGGAACTGTTCGCGCAGATGATCCTCACCGCGGGGCCGACCGGCCTGCTCCCCGAGCAGTACGACCCGCTCGCCGAGCGCGGGCTGGGCAACCACCCGCAGGCCTACAGCCACCTCGGCCTGATCCGCTGTGCCCTGCTGCTGGACAACATGCTCAAGCAGTGACCTGACCAGCGCCGACGGCGGCCCCACGTCGAGGCCGAGGTCGCCTTCGTCCTCGGCGTCGACCTGCCCGACGGGCG
>NZ_JBFAMU010000260.1:0-6995 GCF_040656655.1 Micromonospora sp. NPDC049799 | reverse complement strand
CCGTCGGTGCCGCCGCCGCCCGGGGCGCTGCGGCTGGTCGACAACTGGACGTGGCACGAGGACCCGGCCGGCTGGCGGATCGCCGCGCCGGTGGCCTGGCTGCGCTGGACGGAGGGGTCGACGACCTGCTTCCGCGAGCCGGGCGGCCCCCGCGTGCTCAGCGTGGAGAGCGGCCCGCGACGCGCCGACCCCGTCGGGTGGTGGCGGTCGGAGGAGCAACGCCTCACGGCGGCCGACAGCGCGCTGCGCGACTACCGGAAGGTGGACATCTCGGCCCTGGACATGTTCGGCGGGGCAGCGCTGTGGGAGTGCGCCTGGACCAACGCCGCCGGGGACCGCGTCCACACCGCCCGGCTGCTGGCGAACACCTCCGCCGAGCGCGCGTACACCGTCTCCTGGCTGACGAGGGAGTTCGACTGGGGGATCAACCGGGAGTTCTTCCTGATGATCCGGCAGAGCTTCACGCCCCTGCCCTGAGGCGTCCCCGGTGGACGACCGGGTGATGCCCCTGCGCCGCCGCGCCGAACTACAGTGACGTAGTTTTGGCGCTCAAGATCCCCCCGGAAGGGTGACCGACATGATGGGACCGTCCCACGCGCTGTCCGGCGCGGCGGTGTGGTTGACCGGGTCGTGGGCGCTGAACCAGTTCTACGACTACGAGCAGTCACCGCTGGCGATCGCAGTCGGTACGGCGGTGTGCGCCGGTGGCGCGCTCTTCCCGGACCTCGACCTGTCCGGCAAGGTGACCCGCAACCAGGGCGGGGCCACGGTCGCCCGCACGTTCGGCGTGTTCTCGTTGTTCATCGCCGAGGTGACGGAGAAGGTCTCGCTCGGGGTCTACTACGCGACGAAGCTGAGCAAGGACCCCCGCCGCAACAACGGCCACCGAACGCTGACCCACACACTGCCGTTCACCGCCCTGGTCGGCTGGGGCACCACCGCGCTCTGCGCCGCGTACGGCAAGTGGGCCGTGATCGGCATCCTGTTCTTCATGTTCGGCCTGGCCCTGCGCGGCCTGTTCGACGAGTGGGCGGAGCGGGCCGGCTGGGTGATCGTCACCCTCGCCTCGGCCGCCGCGGCCTGGTTCACCTTCGCCAACCTGCCCGGCGACCGCGGCTATCCGATGATCGGCCTGGCCGTCGGGGTGGGCTGCTTCGTGCACATCATCGGGGACATGATCACCCGGGCCGGAGTGCCGATCCTGTGGCCGATCCCGATCAAGCGACGCATGTGGACGATGATCAGCCTGCCCGACCGCATCGCCCTGCGCGCCGGCGGCAAGACCGAGGTGCTGGTGGTCCGCACCGCGCTGACGATCGTCTCCGTGCTCGCCACCCTCGGGCTGGTCGCCCCGTCGGTCCTGCAACGCTTCAACATCGACGTGTGACCGTGCTCTCCGACGCCCACCTGCCGCCGGCGGCCGACGACGAGGTGCCCGCGTTCTGGCGGGCTCTCGGGCTTCCCGGGCTCGCCGACGTGCACGTGCACTTCCTGCCGCCCCGCCTGCTGCGCCGGGTCTGGGCGTACTTCGACGCGGCCGGGCCCCTGGTCGGCACCGAGTGGCCGATCCGGTACCGGTGGAGCGACGCCGAGCGGGTCGCCCACCTGGGCCGGCTCGGCGTACGGGCGTTCAGTGCCCTCGCGTACGCCCACCGGCCCGGCATGGCGGCGGAGCTGAACCGGTGGACGCTGGAGTTCGCCGCGACCACACCGGGGTGCCTGCCCTCGGCGACGTTCTTCCCCGAGCCGGAGGCCGAGCGGTACGTCGCCGACGCCCTCGACTCCGGCGCCCGGGTGTTCAAGGTCCACGTGCAGGTGGGCAACTTCGCGCTGACCGACCCGGCGCTGGACCGCGTCTGGGGGATGCTCGCCGACGCGGGCGTCCCGGTGGTCACGCACGCCGGGCACGCGCCGGTCGGCACCGACCACACCGGACCGGATCCGTTCGCCGCCCTGCTCGCCCGGCACCCCGCGCTCCACGCGGTGGTGGCGCACCTGGGCGCGCCGGACTACCGGGCGTTCCTCGACCTCGCCGAGTCCTACGAGCGGGTACGCCTGGACACCACGATGGCGTTCACCACGTTCTTCGACCGGTTCGTGCCGTTCCCCGCCAACGAGCGGCCCCGGCTGCGCGCGCTGGGGCTGGCCGGCAAGGTGCTGCTCGGCAGCGACTTCCCGAACATCCCCTACCCGTACGCGGAACAGCTCGCCGGCCTGGCCCGGCTCGACCTGGGCGACGACTGGCTGCGCGCGGTGTGCTGGCACAACGCCGCCGCCCTGTTCGACCTGGACGGATAGGTCAGACGCCGACGCGCTGCGGCGGGACGGTCAGACCGTAGAGCGCCATCAACTCGGGACTGTCGACCCGGCTGCCGTCGGCCACCGAGTCGCAGGCGATGTCGACGATCTGGTCCTTGTGCGCCAGCAGGTACGGCCGGGCGCCCACATCGGCGCTGGCCAGGGTGGCGATGCCGGACCAGTGCCGGCGACCGAACAGCATCGGGTATCCGCGCAGCCCGCCGTAGGTGGCGCACACCAGCACGTCCGGATACGGCAGCGCGGCCACCCGGCGTACCGCCGCGGTGGTCAGGCCCGGCATGTCGACGGGGACCACCACCACCGCCTCGATCCCCTCGTCGTCGAGGGCGGACAGGCCGGCCCGGATGGACGAACCGACCCCGGTGCCCCAGGCCTTGTTGACCACGACGGTGGCCCGGGTCAGGTCCGCCGTCTCGCGGACCTGGTCGGCCGCGGCGCCCAGCACGACCACGATCCGCTCGCAGCCCGCCTCGGTCATCGTGTCGATCATCTGGTTGACCAGGGGCTTCTCCCCCTGGTGCAGCAGGGCCTCCGGGCCACCGATCCGGCGTCCCCCGCCCGCGGCGATGATCATTCCTGCGATCCGGTTCAGCTGGGCCCCCTCCACAGTGGGACGGGCCGGCACCGTGGTGCCCGTCCGTCCCGTCCTACGCACACCGGTTGCAACGAACGCGGCCGGACGGGAGTAGCGGGGCAAATCGCATCGATTAGGTATCTATCCCGTTCAGCCCAGCGGGTGGTCGCCGCTCCGGGGCGGGCCATTCGTCTGGTTCTGTCGCAGAGCTTCCTCGAGTTGGTCTTCGAGGATGACGATCCGGCAGGCGGCCTCCAGGGCAAGACCCTGGTCGACCATCTCGCGAGCCCGGGCCGCCAGGCGCAGTTGATAGCGGGAGTAGCGTCGGTGCCCTCCGGCGGAGCGGTGCGGGTTGATGAGTTTCGCCTCGTCCAGCCGGCGCAGGAAGTCCTGGGTGGTGCCGAGCATCTCCGCGGCCCGACCGATGGTGTAGGCCGGGTAGTTCTCGTCGCCGAACATGTCGTCAGGGTTTTGCGTCATGTCACCTCCACGTCGAGGGCCCCGGCGCGTCAGCGCCGGGGCCCAGGGTTACGGGTCAGAACACCATCTACCGACAGGAACGTCGGCTTGTCGTATGCGCACCAGCCGCAACTGACGGCTTCGGGTGCGAGGATCGCATAAGCGTGACCGGAGACCACCTCTCGTTCGATGGAAACTGCGGTGTCCGCCGAGCCTGGAATGACGGCCGATGGCGGGCGATCCAACGGTGTGCGGCCCTCCCTTTCCTCTGCTTCCGTTTCCCTTGCTGTCGTACGGTCCGCCAGCGTCGGGGCCCACGCGACTTCCTGGCCCCTGCACGTACGGCGAACATCAGGTGGAGCCCCGAGAGAGCATCGGCCTCACCTGCGCGCCCCGCGCAAATCCATCGGGGCTGATCGTGCTCCTACCACCTCTACGAGGAACGGTGAAGATCTTTCCGTTCCTCGCCGTCCGTCGTGACCTCACGGCCGGACGGTCCGTCTGCGTCGTGACGGATCTGTACTCTCGACTTGAGGAAGAGTATGCCACCCCGCCGAAGATATCTAGTCGTTCCAGCCTAGATTTTCGCACCGTCATCAAGGGTCGCGGATCTTGCGGTTCAGCAGGGCGCTGGCCGTGCCGGACAGCGGCCAGACGCCCGTGCCGCATGGCCCTAACCACCAGGAACAGCCTGGTCCGGGACGAGGACGACTCGCCAAGGCCCGGTGACATGCTCGGGCACGATCTCCACGGTCACCGGGTCACCGGGGCGCAGGTCTAGCCCGAAGGGGCTCTTCCACCCGTGGTCCTTGTCGCCGTACATGCCGTTGCCGCTCGTCCCGTAGTCCCACCACTCGCCCGTGGTGACCTCGACGCCGTTGACCCGCACGTGCAGCAGACCGGGCGTCTGGGCGACCATGTCGATCTGGGCGAGCGTCCGCCAGGCCACCGTCTGACGGACCGGACGCAACGGGTCCGTCGGGTCCGAGCGGATGACGACGGCGTCGGCGCACGCCGCCGGAGCGCAGTTCGGCGGCATCCGGTCCAGCGGAGTGGGCGTTGCCGACGGCCGGGGCGGCAGCGGATAGCGGTCGAACGGGATCCGCTCGCCGACCGCGATCCCGAACGTCGCACCGTCCGGGATCGGTGCCGCAGCCCTGCTCGACTCGTCCTGCCGCTCTGCCCCGCTGAGCCTCATGACGAAGGTGGCGGGTTCACCAACCCTGACGCCCAGGCCGGCGAAGTCCGGCGGGCGCAGCGATCCACCACAGCTGCCGTCGGCCAGTTCGCGGCCGTTGACGCGCAACTCGTGCATGATCGAGACGTTCTCGCCGGCGCCGTCGCAGCGAGTGAAGACGACGAGGTCGAGGGTCGTCGGCACCACCGTCAGCTCGACCCGTTGCTCCGGCGCCGTCCCGGAGGCTGCGGCGACGACACGCGCCCCCAGGGCGTACTCCGGGAATCCCTCGATCATGCGTGCCGGCGACGGGCTGACCGCCGGAGCGGGGGTGACGTCCGGCTGCCCTCCAGGTACGGCGACGGCCAGCGCAACCACCGCGACCACCGCGGCGGTGGTCCAGGTCGCGATCCGCCGCCGGCGCCGCGCGACCACCCTGGTCCGTACGCCACGCAGCCGCCCCTGCGGCACGAACTGCTCGGCCGCGCCGACGGAACGGTCGTCGAACACCTGCTTGAGGTCGATCAGATTCATTGCCGAACCCCTTCCGGCGCGAACGTCTCATCGAGTCGCAGCTTGGCCAGCGCGCGGCTGGCCTGGCTCTTCACCGTTCCGACCGAGCAGCCGAGGGTCTCGGCGGTCTCAATCTCAGACAGGTCCTCGAAGTAGCGCAGCACCAGCACCGCGCGCTGCCGGCGAGGCAGACCGCCCAACGCCCGCCAGAGCCGCTCCCGATCGTCCACGGTCTGGTACGGGTCGGCGCACTCCCCCGACTCGGGCAGGTCGGCGGTGGGCAGCTCGCCCCGCCACCGGCGCCGCCACGACGAGGCGTACGTGTTGACGATGATCCGCCGCACGTACGGCTCGGGATCGCCCTCGACGCGCCGCCACGCCTCCCATGCCCGCGCCAGGGCCGTCTGCAGCAGGTCCTCCGCCAGCGCCCAGTCGCGGGTGAGCAGGAAGGCGGTGCGCAGCAGCCGCGGTGAGCGGGTCACGACGAAATCGTCGAACCCCTCCGGTGTGATCACATGCCGCCCTTCCGTCGAGTCGGTCACCCGGTAGTACCGGTCGTCGCCGGAAAAGGTTGCGTCACCGCTCCCCGCTCGGTGTCACGCGGCGTCGGCGTAGCTCTCCACAACGGACACGTCCAGCGGGAACCGCACCGGGGTGTCGCCGAAGAGCAGCGCCGACGCCCGCTCGCCGCTGCGGCCGACCGCCTCCGCCACCGCTTCGGCCTGCTCCGCCGGGCAGTGCACCATCACCTCGTCGTGCTGGAAGAACACCAGCTCGGCACCCGTGCCGGCCAGCTCCCCGCGCAGCGTGGCCAGCAGCGTCGACGCCCACTCCGCGGCGGTGGCCTGGATGACGAAGTTGCGGGTGAACCGTCCCCGGGCCCGGGCCGCCCGGGCCCGGGGTGACTGCGGGTCGCCGCCGCCGACGTCGCCCTCGACGTCGTCGCCGAACCCGGCCGTGCCCGGCGGGCAGGTCCGCCCCAACCACGACCGGACCAGCCCGCCGGCCTCCCCGGTGCGGGCCGCCGCCTCGACGTACGCGAACGCCGTCGGGTAGTTGCTCCGCAGCACCGCCAGCGCCGGCACCGCCGCGCCACCGGTCTGCCCGTACATCGCGCCGAGCAGGGCCACCTTGGCGCGGGCCCGGTCACCGCCGAAGGCGTCCTTCGCCAGGGCCGCGTAGAGGTCCCCCGCCCCACCGGCGGCGGCCAGCCGGCCGTCACCGGAGACCGCGGCGAGCACCCGGGGCTCCAACTGGCCCGCGTCGGCGACGACGAACCGCCACCCCGGGTCGGCCACCACGGCCCGCCGGATCACCTTGGGAATCTGCAACGCCCCACCGCCCCGGGTGGCCCACCGGCCGGAGACCACCCCGCCCGGCACGTACTCCGGCTGGAACCGGCCGTCGGAGACCCAGGCGTCGCGCCAGGCCCAGCCGTGCGCCGTCCAGATCCGGTAGAGCTCCTTGTACTCCAGGACGAGCGGCACCGCCGGATGGTCCACCCCGCGCAGCACCCAGGCCCGCGTGTTCGGCACCTCCACGCCCGCCCGGGCGAACGCCCGCACCAGCTCCGCCGGGGAGTCGGCGTGCACCTGACGTACGCCGAACGCCTCCGCGATCCGCCCGGCCAGCTCGGCCAGCCGGCGCGGCGGGCCGCCGACCGGGGAGGGCTCCCCGAGCAGGTCGGCGAGGAGCGCGTCGTGCACGTCGACCCGCCACGGCAGGCCGGCGGCCCCCATCTCCACCGCGATGAGCGCACCGGCCGACTCGGCGGCGACCAGCAACCGGAACCGGCCGGGGTGCTCGGTGGTGGCGATGCGGGCGAGCTGGTCCGCGTACACCCGCGTCAGCGCCTCGATGCCCGGCCCCGGTGAACCGGACGGGGCGTCGAAGAGCGCGTCCTGACCGTGGCCGGGCGGCGCCGCCGGGCGCGGCGGCGGATCGGCCGGCACG
>NZ_JBFAMU010000259.1:0-7041 GCF_040656655.1 Micromonospora sp. NPDC049799 | reverse complement strand
GGCGGGCCGGCGGCGGGCCGGCGGTACGGCGGTCTTCCCCGCCGCGACGGCGCTGGCCGCCCCGCTGTGGGTGCTGGAGCGCGGCGTGTGCAGTTGGCTGGCGCTGGCCCGGCGGGTGTTCCGGGGCGGCGTCCCGTACGCCGGCACCCGCGTCCGCCGCGCCGCCCACTTCGAACGCACCCTCCGCTCACGCCTCCGCCAGCGGTAAGGAAGGGCCCCTCTCAACGCCTCGCGTAGAGGAAGGGCCCCTTCTTAACACCGCCGCGCACCGCCGCGCACCCGCGCGCAGCGCACACGACAGCTCGCGGCCACTCCCCGGAACGCTCCGGATAGTGGCCGCGAGCTGCGGCGTACGGTGCACCTCGGTCAGTACCGCACCTGGTCGCGGGACTGCTGCGCCTGGTCCTTGACGTCCTGGGCGGCCGACTTCGAGTCGTGCTTGACCGCCTGCGCAGCGTCCTGCGCGGTCGACTTCACCGACTGGGCGGCGTTCTGCGCCGGCTCGCGCAGCTCTTCCTTGATCTCGGTGGCGACCTCGCCCAGCTTCTCCTTCACCACGCCGGTGTGCTCGCTGGCCTTCTCCTTGACCTGGGTGGCGACCTGCTGCTCACGGCGGGTGGCCGGGATCAGCGAGGACGCCAGCCAGCCGACGCCGAAGGCGATGAGACCGGCGGCGAGGGGGTTGCCCTCGGACTTCTGGCGGATGACGTGCGGGGCGCTGTGCGCGGCGTCGCTCACCGTCGAGGCGGCCGACTGCGCCTTGTCGCTCACCGTCGACGCGGCGGAGTGCGCCTTGTCGCTCACCGTGGAGGCCGCCGAGGAGGCGTGCCCGCCCGCCGCGTGGGCGCCGTGCTGGGTGCTGTGGCCGAGGTCCGACGCGGTTCCCATTACCTTGTCCCTCACATTCTGCAGCGCGCCACGGACCCGCTGCTTGCGGTCGTCGACGATGCGGGCGGGGCTGACCTTGTACGCCAGCGCGTCCACATCAGAGCTCAGGTTGTTCCGGGTGTATTCGATCTCCCGGCGGATCTGGTCCGGGTCGGTGCTCATCGGGTGACCTCCTGCGGGTGGGGCTTGAGCGCGTCGGGGATACGCTGCACGCTCTCGTTGGTCTTCTTGAGGCCGCGCACCTTCTCGGCGTTCTTCCTGGCCATGGAGTAGAGGACGGCCGCGATGGCACCCCAGATGACGGCCACGATCAGCGCCGCCCAGCCGGCGTCCATCACGTTGGACAGGCCGGCCCAGAGGGCGAGCGACAGGAACAGGGCCACCATGTAGCCGCCGAAGCCGGCGCCACCGAAGAACCCGGCGGCCTTGCCCGCCTTCCTGCCCTCCTCGCGGATCTCCGCCTTGGCCAGTTCGACCTCCTGCCGCATCAGCGTGGACAGGTCGGTGGTGACCGAGCGCATCAGCTCGCCGATGGAGCTGTTGCGCACCTCGTCCGCGTCGTGCGGGTGGTACCCGGGGTCCGCTCCGAACCCCTGCGTCGGCATGCTCACGCCGCCGCCTCCCTTCGGGTGATTCGGTGGCTCACGGACGGGTGGTTCCGCTGGACGGCACGCCCGGCAGCGGGTCGGTCTGGCTCACCGGGGGCAGCGGCTGGCCGGTGCCCCCGGCCGGGTCCGCGTAGCTGGTGGTCGTCCGCGGGTCCGGGTAGGCGGCACCCTGGCCGGAGTAGCCCGGCGTCGGCTCGGCGTACGTTCCGGGGGTCGGGTCGAGGTAGCCGCCGGCCGGCATCGTGCGCTGCACGGGCGGCGGGGTCGGAATGACGGCGGTCCGCTCCGGGTCGTAGCCGGCACCCGAGCCGTACGCGTGCTGGCCGGAGTCGTTGGTCGCGGCGATGTTCTTCGTCAGCCGACCGGCGAGCACACCGAGCACGGCGGCGCCGACGAGGAAGGTGCCGGGGTTGCGGCGGGCGTAGTCGCGTACCTCGTTGACGAGGTCGCCGGGCTCGCGCTCCTCCAGCCAGCCGGCCACGCCGTGCACGCGCTCGGCTGCCTGGTGGGCGAGTTCCGCCACCGGGCCGGACTGGCCGCTGCTCTGCGCCATCGAGCGCATCTCGTCGGCCAGCGACCGGAGCCCACCGGCGGCACGCCGCTGCTGCTCACCGGTCTGGCTGGCGAGCTGGTTGCGGGCCTCGCCGTAGAGGTTGCGCGCCTGGCGCCTGGTCTCGCCGACCACTTCGCGGCCCTGCTCCTTGGCCGTCTCGGCGACGGCGCCACCGGCCTGCTTGGCCTCCGAACCGACGTGACGGGCCTGGTCGCGGACGTTACCGCCGTTGGTCGACTCCTGCCCGTACGTGGAAGACGTGGGTGACAGATCGTAAGTCATGATTTCCCTTCCGCTCGGATAGTCGTCGCGGTTGTGCTGGGGGTTTACGGCGGCGATTCCGCTGCCGTCGTTATTCACCTACCCTGCGTTCCGGCTTCCATACCTGATCCGCCATTTCTCTGCGACGCCGTCGGTCGTGACTGGACAATGGAGGATCGTCGCCGTCGGTGACGGACGGTGCACGCCGCGGGGCGGGGGTTCCGCGGCTCCACGGAGGTGACGTCGATGGCACGCAGAGCACGGGACGGCCGGGGCCCGAGGCAGAAGGTGCAGTTGGCCGCGCTGGCGACGGCCGCGGCCTTCCTGCTGATCGGGGTGCTCGGGTTCGTCCCCGGCATCACCACCGGGTACGACGGCATGGACTTCGCCGGTCACCACTCGGAGGCGAAGCTGCTCGGCCTGTTCCAGGTGTCGATCCTGCACAACATCCTGCACCTGGGGTTCGGCCTGGCCGGTCTGGTGCTGGCGCGCAGCGTCGGCGGGTCCCGGCTCTTCCTGGCCGGCGGCGGCGCCCTCTACCTGGGACTGTGGCTGTACGGCCTGGCCATCGACCGGGAGAGCGCGGCGAACGTCATCCCGGTCAACAACGCCGACAACTGGCTGCACCTGTTCCTCGGCTTCGGCATGCTCGCGCTCGGGCTGCTGCTCTCCAACCGGGCGGGCACCGGTGGCCGGCTCGACACCCCCTTCGACCGCCCCTGACCGGGTTTGCCAGCGCACGACCCAGGGCACCAGCGGAGCGTCACCGACCCTCGACGAGGAGGTCGCCATGCCGCGCTGGCTGCGGAACAACGCCCTCGCCCTGACGATGTTCGGCGCCTTCGCGGTGTTCCTGGTCCTCCAGAGTTTCTTCGGCTGGCGGACCAACAACGAGGAACTGGCCGAGTTCGGCGCCGCGCCGATCAGTTGGTTCGCGTACCTGGGCAGCGGGCACTTCGCCGAGGCGGTCTTCGAGAACTGGGAGTCGGAGTTCCTCCAGATGGGCGGCTACGTGCTGCTGACCGCGTACCTGGTGCAGCGGGGCTCGGCCGAGTCCAAGCCGGTCGAGCAGACCGACCGGCCGGAGGACGACGAGCGCCGGGCGACGCCGGAGTCCCCGTGGCCGGTGCGCGCCGGCGGCCTGCCGCTGGTGGTCTACCGGAACAGCCTCTCGATCGCGCTGCTGCTGATCTTCGCCGGCTCGTTCCTGGGCCACCTGCTCGGCGGGACCGCCGAGTACAACGCGCAGCAGGCGCTGCAGAGCGGCGCCCCGCCGGTCAGCGTGTGGCAGTTCCTCGGGACCAACGAGTTCTGGTTCCAGTCGATGCAGAACTGGCAGAGCGAGTTCCTCGCCGTCGGCACGCTGATCGTCCTGAGCATCTTCCTGCGCCAGCACGCCTCGCCGGAGTCGAAGCCGGTCACCGTGTCCCACACCCACACCGGCGACTGACGCGGGACCGTCCGGCGCCGGCCGCCGTCAGGCGGCGACCGGCAGCCGCTTGGCGAAACAGCGGGTGTACGCGCCGACGGCGTGCCCGCCACAGCCCCGGACCGGCTCGTATCCGCAGGCGGTCCAGAAACCGGCCGCCCCGCCCGGCGACGACCCCGTCCCCCGGCAGACCACCACGTGTCCGGCCTGGAACGCCAACTCCTCCAGCGTGGCCAGCAACTGCCGGGCGATGCCCCGCCCCCGGTACGCCGGCCGGACGTACACCGCGTGCAGCTCCCCGGTCCCGGGGTTCCGGGAGCGCAGCCCGCCACAGGCGACCGCCCGTCCCCCGACCACGGCGACCAGGAAGCGCACGTCGGCCGGTGTGCCGTCGGTGCGGTGACCGGCGGCGCCCAGCTCCCGCTGCCACGCCACCACCAGGGCTGCCAACTCCGGATCCGTGCCGGTGCGCGCGGTGATCAGCATCACCCGACGCTAGAGGCGGCGCCTTTCGCGGAGGTTTCCGCCAGTCGTCCCGGTCACGGAACGTGTCGTGCTATTCGTCGTCGTCCCGGTCGGCGTCGTACGCGTCGTACCCGTCCTGGACGGCGGTGCCGGCCTCGATCTCGTCCTCCGGGCGCTGCCGACGGGCCTTGCGGGCCGCCAGCCGCTCGGCGGCCCGGGCGCGGCTCGACGTCTCCTCCAGCCGGACGTCCGTGCCCCGGTTGCCGGGGACGAACTCGGCGCCGGCGTAGAGGGTGGGCTGCCAGTCGAACTCGCGCTCCCCGATCCGCACCAGGTCGCCGGGTTCGGCGCCGGCCTTGCCGAGCTTCTCCTCGACGCCCAGCCGGGCCAGCCGGTCGGCGAGGAAGCCGATCGCCTCGTCGTTGTCGAAGTTGGTCTGCCGCACCCACCGCTCCGGGCGGACGCCCTTGACCACCCAGGCACCGTCCTCGGCGGCTTCGATGGTGAACCCGGCGTCGTCGACCGCCTGCGGCCGGATCACGATGCGGGTCGGCTCGGCCGGCGGCGCGGCGCTCCGCGACTGCTCCACCAGCTCGGCCATCGCGTACGTCAGTTCCTTGAGCCCCTCGCGGGTGGCGGCGGAGACCTCGAACACGCGCAGGCCGCGCTCCTCCAGGTCGGGGCGGACGATCTCGGCCAGGTCCCGACCGTCCGGCACGTCGACCTTGTTCAGGGCGACCATCCGGGGCCGGTCGGCCAGCCCCCCGTACGCCTCCAGCTCCGCCTCGATCGTGTCGATGTCGGCGACCGGGTCGCGGCCCGGCTCCAGCGTGGCGGTGTCGATCACGTGCACCAGCACCGAGCAGCGCTCGATGTGCCGGAGGAACTCCAGGCCCAGCCCCTTGCCGGTGGCCGCGCCCGGAATGAGGCCGGGCACGTCGGCGACGGTGAAGGTGTGGTTGTCCATCCGGACCACGCCCAGGTTCGGCACCAGGGTGGTGAACGGGTAGTCGGCGATCTTCGGCTTGGCCGCGGAGAGCACCGAGATCAGCGACGACTTGCCGGCCGACGGGAAGCCGACCAGGCCCACGTCGGCGACGCTCTTCAGCTCCAGCACCACGTCGAGGTGGTCGCCGGGCTCGCCCAGTTCGGCGAAGCCGGGCGCCTTGCGGCGGGCGTTGGCCAGCGACGCGTTGCCGCGCCCACCGCGCCCGCCCCGGGCCACCTCGAAGGTGGTGCCGGCGCCGACCATGTCGGCCAGCACGGTGCCGTCCAGGGCGTGCACGACGGTGCCGTTGGGGACCTTGAGCACGAGGTCCCGGCCGTTGGCGCCGTCCCGGTTCGAGCCGGCGCCGCCCTTGCCGTTATCGGCCTTCACGTGCGGACGGAAGTGGAAGTCGAGCAGGGTGGTGACCTGCGGGTCGACGACCAGCGACACACTGCCCCCGTGCCCGCCGTTCCCGCCGTCGGGTCCACCGAAGGGCTTGAACTTCTCCCGGTGGATCGAGACACAACCGTGCCCGCCATCGCCGGCCTGCAGGTGCAGGACGACCCGGTCAACGAACGTCGCCACGGGCGTCAATCCTTCCAGCGAGGTCACGTCCCCGCACGAGAAAAGGCGAAGCGGGCCGGGACACGAGGTCCGCGGCCCGCTTAGCCGGAAAACTACTGCTGCGGCACGATGCTGACGGTCTTGCGACCGCGCTTGGTGCCGAACTGGACCGAGCCGGCGGACAGCGCGAACAGCGTGTCGTCGCCGCCACGGCCGACCAGGTCACCGGGGTGGAACTTGGTGCCACGCTGACGGATGAGGATCTCACCCGCGCTGACGACCTGACCACCGAAGCGCTTCACGCCGAGTCGCTGGGCCGCGGAGTCACGACCGTTACGCGAGCTGGACGCACCCTTTTTGTGAGCCATTGGAGGACGACCTACTTCCCGCTGGAGATGCCGGTCACCTTGACCTGGGTCAACGGCTGGCGGTGACCCTGGCGCTTGTGGTAGCCGGTCTTGTTCTTGAACTTGTGGATCCGGATCTTCGGGCCCTTGGTGTGCGCGGCGATCTCGCCGGACACCGCGACCTTGGCAAGCTTCGCCGCGTCGGTCACCAGGTCGTCACCGTCGACGAGGAGCACCGCGGTGAGCTTCACCGCGTCACCGGGGGCACCGGTGAGCTTCTCGACCTCGATCACGTCGCCCTCGGCGACCTTGTACTGCTTGCCGCCGGTCTTGACGATCGCGTACATCGGAGGCGGACTCCCTGTCGTTGAGGCTGGCGTCTGTTCCCACCGTTGCCGGTCGGTCGTTCCCACGGCGGCTCGCCGGGTAGCAGAAGCACGGCGGCGCGGGCACGCGGGAACTCGGCACACCAAAAGTGCGCCGCAGGCAAGAGTACGCCATCGCAGGCCGGACACCCAAACCGACCCCTCCGCACACCCCCCCGACGGGTACGACGGAGCCCCTCCACCGGGGATCCGGCGGAGGGGCTCGGTCGATGCTCGGTCAGCGCGTCACGGGCGCGTACGGCGGCGTGCCCCACCCCGACGGGACCGGCGGCGGCCGGTGCCACCCTCGGTCTCCTCGGCGTCGTCGTCGGAGATCGCATCCGGGTCGTCCGCCGCGGCCAGTCGGGCCGACTCGCCCGTCTGGGCGTCGCTGACAGCAGGGGCGGCCGGGGTGTCGGCCTCGTACCGGGACAGGTCGTAGCCCATCGTGTCGTGGTAGTCGGCCTCCACGACGGCGGCGGCACCCGCGCTGTCGGTCTCGGTGACCTCGGCCACGGTCCGCTCGGCCGCTACGCCCTTGCGCGCCCGGCGCCGGGACGAGACCGTCTCGGC